>JAGQTL010000013.1 GCA_020439035.1 Leucobacter sp.
ATCGAGCACCACCAGGCCGTGATGGCGCATGCCGACCATATCATCGACCTCGGGCCGGGCGCCGGCCAGCAGGGCGGGCGCGTCGTGTTCACGGGCACCCCGGCCGAGCTCGTCGCGAGCGGCTCGACCCTCACCGCGCAGCACCTCGCGGTATACGTGGGTGCGTGAGACGCGGCGGATCAGCCGAGCGACGGCAGCTCGTTCAGCGCGCGGATCAGCCGGTAAAGCTCGCCGACCGCCCGCTGCTTCGGCGTGAACACGATGCGCGCGCGGTCGAGCGCGTCGTCGTCGGCCTGTTCGACCGGCAGGGGATCCGTGCGCTCGATCCGCCCGGATTCGAGCAGGCGCCCGAAGCGCGTGTTCAGCTCGTTCAGCTCGGCATCGCTCGGACCGGTGCGGAGTCGCAGCACGAGTCGCTCCCGATCCCAGCGCAGCGAATCGTAGTTCCGCCAGAACCCCGCGATCTCCGCCACAGCGTCGTCCACCGAATCGGTGATGAGCACGCGGTCGAGATCGCCCGGCGAGATCACCCCGGTGCGCTCGAGGTGGCCGACGACGAACGACTCGAAGCCGCGCCAGAAGCTGCCCCCCGGCTCGTCAAGCAGCACGATCGGCACCGGCACCATCTTGCCGGTCTGCTGCAGGGTCAGCAGCTCGAAGGTCTCGTCCATCGTGCCGAAGCCGCCCGGCAAGCACACGAACCCGCTCGACTCCTTGACGAGCATCAGCTTCCGGGTGAAGAAGTACTTCATCGAGACGAGGCGGTCGCCGTTCGCGTGCAGGTGCTCGGGCACCTGCTCGAAGGGCAGGCGGATCGAGACGCCGAGCGACTGCTCCGGGCCGGCCCCCGTGGCGGCGGCCTCCATGATGCCAGGACCCGCGCCGGTCACCACCATCCACCCCTGCTCGGCAAGGAGCCGCGAGGCCCGCTCGGCCTCGCGCCAGAGAGGGTCCTGGCTCTGCGTGCGCGCCGACCCGAAGATCGTGACCTTGGGCGTTCCGGCGAAGGGCGCGAACAGCCGGAACGCGGCCCGCATCTCCTCGATCGCCGCCGCCGTGATCTTGAGGTCGAGGCGGCTCGTGCGATCCTGCCCCAGGCCGATGCCGGTGGCGAGGATGCGGCGGATCAGGCTGCGCTGCCCGGTGATGCCGGCTTCGGCGATCAGCTCGTCGAGCGCGAGGTTCAGGGCGTCGTCATCGAGGCGTGCGTCCATGCTCCCCAGTCTACGAGGCATCCGACCAGCCACTTCGCCGCCCTCGCCCCCTCGACCTCGCTCCCTCGCTCCCCGCCCTCCAGCAGATCGGTCCCGGCACCGACGCGCTAGGCTGAGCGCATGCCAGACCGGCGCGCCCGCATCACCCCGGAAAGCCCGTCCGGTCAGCTTGCAGCGGCGCTCGAGGCGCTCCGCGAGGAGTTCACGGTGCCGCAAGGCTTCCCCTCGGACGTGCTCGCCGAGGCCGAGCACGCCACCCCGCCCGAGCCCGGGCTCGACCTGCGCGACCTGCCGTTCGTCACGCTCGACCCGCCGGGCGCGCGCGACCTCGATCAGGCGTTCCATATCGAGCGGGCGGGCGCGGGTGCGGGTGGTAGCCACGGCAGCGGCAGCGGCTTCACGGTCCGCTACGCGATCGCCGACGTTCCGGGCTTCGTCTCCCCCGGCGGCACGCTCGACGCGGAGGCCCGCACGCGCGGGCAAACGCTCTATCTGCCCGACGGCTCGGTGCCGCTGCACCCGCCGGTGCTGAGCGAGGGGCGAGCTTCGCTGCTGCCGGGGCAGGATCGCAGCGCCTACGTCTGGACCATCGCGCTCGACGCCGACGGCGCGCCGATCGACACCCGCGTCGAGCGCGCGCTGATCCGCTCGCGAGCGCAACTCGCCTACCCGAGCGCGCAACGTGCCATCGACCGCGGCGAGGCGGCGGAGCCACTCGCGCTGCTCCGCGAGGTCGGCGAGCTGCGGATCGCGCAGGAGCGCGCCCGCGGCGGCGCGAGCCTGAACCTGCCCGAAGAGGAGATCGTGCGCGATGCGCGCGGCTACCGGATCGAACGGCGCATGCCGCTGCCGGTCGAGGAGTGGAACGCGCAGGTGTCGCTGCTCACAGGGATGGCCGCCGCCGGCATCATGCTCGACGGCGGCATCGGGATCCTGCGTACGATGCCGAAGCCGGCACCCGACGCGCTGCACGACTTCCGCGCCCGCGTGCGCGCGCTCGGGCAGCCGTGGCCGGCGGGGGTCTCCTACGGCGAGTATCTGCGCGCACTCGCGCACGACAGCCCGCGCACGGCCGCGATCCTGCAGGCGGCCGCATCGCTCTTCCGCGGTGCCGACTACGCGGCCTTCGACGGCGCGCCGCCCGAGACACAGGAGCAGGCCGCGATCGCCGCCCCCTACGCGCATGTCACCGCGCCGCTCAGGCGGCTCGTCGATCGGTGGGGGCTCGTGATCTGCGAGGCGCTCTGCGCGGATCGGCCGGTGCCGGCCTGGGTGGGCGAGAGCCTGCCCGAACTGCCCGCACTCATGCGCGCGTCGTCCGCGCGCGCCGGGCAGCTGGCGGCCGCGGCGCTCGATCGCGTCGAGGCCGCGCTGCTGCGGGATCACACGGGCGAGGCGTTCGAGGCCGTGGTGCTCGAACAGCGGGGCGGCAGCGTGCGGGTGCAGATCGTGGATCCTCCGGTCACCGCATCCTGCCCGCTCGCCGCCGAGGGTACCTCGGCAGCGCCGGGCACCAGTGCAGCGTCGGGCACCACTGCCGCGCCGGGCACCACTGCCGCGCCGGGCAACAGTTCGGCGCCGGGTGCTACAGCAGCGGCGGGCCACGGTTCAGGGCCGGGCACCGTTGCAGCGCCGGGCACCGTGATGCGGGTGCGCGTCGTCCGCGCGGATGTGCCGAGCGGCACGATCGAACTCGCGCCGGCGTGAGCGCGCTTCCCTCGCACCTCCACGCACTCGCCCTCCGCACCCCCACTCCCGAGCGCTCGGCACTGGCACGTCCATCTACTCCGCGAACACCGGCCCAACCCAAGCGATCTGCACTACCCAAGCCCAAATCCGGGATTTCGGCTTTTTTCTTGCAGATCACTTGGTTCTTGCAGGGAATAGAGGGCTATCCGGGGGGGGCGGATCCTCACTCGAACATCGGCACGGATCCTCACTCAAATACTGGCACCACCCCAACACTCTGCACAGCCCCAGCAGCCGGCCCAACCCAAGCGATCTGCACTATCCAAGCCCGAATCCGGAATTACGACTTGTGTGGTGCAGATGACTGGGTTTTTGCGGGCCATAGAGGACTGCCCAGCGGATCCTCACTCGAACATCGGCACGGATCCTCGCTCGAGGATCCGGCGCAGCCCCGACAATCTGCCCAACCCAAGCAACCGACAGCACCCCACCACGCTGTCCAACCCAAGCAATCTGCACAACCCAAGCAATCTGCGTTATCCAAGCCCGAATCCGGGATTACGGCTTATGTTGTGCAGATCACTGGGATCATGCAGGCCGCCAACGCTGAGCACCCCGCCAACACCAAACAGGCCGACCCGAGGCGGCTCCCACCGCAGCGGACTCCCGCAGCGCCCGCGCTAGGCGGTGACGACCTCGGGAACGCCGCTCTCGCTCTCGGGCATCTCGGCCGCGATGCGGTTGGCCTCGGCGATCAGCGTCTCGACGATCTCGCTCTCGGGCACGGTCTTGATCACCTGCCCCTTGACGAAGATCTGCCCCTTGCCGTTGCCCGAGGCCACACCGAGGTCGGCCTCGCGCGCCTCACCCGGCCCGTTCACCACGCAGCCCATGACGGCCACGCGCAGCGGCACGGTGAGCCCCTCGAGCCCCTTCGTCACCTCTTCAGCGAGGGTGTACACATCGACCTGCGCGCGCCCGCACGACGGGCACGACACGATCTCGAGCTTGCGCTCACGGAGGTTGAGCGACTGCAGGATCTGCAGGCCGACCTTCACCTCTTCGACGGGCGGCGCCGAGAGCGAGACGCGGATCGTGTCGCCGATGCCCTCGGAGAGCAGGATGCCGAAGGCGGTCGCGCTCTTGATCGTGCCCTGGAACGCCGGCCCGGCCTCCGTGACGCCGAGGTGCAGCGGCCAGTCGCCGCGCTCGGCCAGCTGGCGGTACGCCTGCACCATGACGATGGGGTCGTTGTGCTTGACCGAGATCTTGAAGTCGTGGAAGTCGTGCTCCTCGAACAGCGAGGCCTCCCAGACCGCGCTCTCGACGAGCGCTTCGGGCGTGGCCTTGCCGTACTTCTGCAGCAGGCGGGGATCGAGCGAGCCCGCGTTCACACCGATGCGGATCGAGACGCCTGCCTCCTTCGCGCGGCGCGCGATCTCGCCCACCTGGTCGTCGAACTTGCGGATGTTGCCCGGATTCACGCGCACGGCCGCGCAGCCGGCGTCGATCGCGGCGAACACGTAGTTCGGCTGGAAGTGGATGTCGGCGATCACCGGGATCTGGCTCTTCTTCGCGATGAT
>JAGQTL010000217.1 GCA_020439035.1 Leucobacter sp.
GATCTCGCCGTCCTCGGCGATCCGGATGGTGTGGCCGGGGAGCGCCGGGCCGACCGTGCCGATCTTGTACTTGTCGGCCAGATTCACGCTCACCGGAGCCGTGGTCTCGGTGAGGCCGTAGCCCTCGAGGATCTTGATGCCGAGGCTGTGATAGAAGTGGCCGAGGTAGTGGCTGAGCGGCGCGGAACCGCTGACCGCGTACTTCACGCGCCCGCCCAGGGCCTCGCGCAGCTTGGCGAAGACGAGCTTGTCGAAGAGCTTGAACTTGATGGCCAGGCCGAACGGCACCTTCGTGCCGGCCATGCGGTGCTCGCTGTGCTTGACCGCCACCTGCGCCGCCGCGCGGAAGATCTTGCCCTTGCCGCCGGCCTCGGCCTTCTGCTCCGAGGAGTTGTAGACCTTCTCGAACACGCGCGGAACCGCGAGGAGGAAGGTCGGGCGGAAGGTGCCGAGGGAGGGGAGCAGCTTCGTGGTGTCGGGCTGGTGGCCGACGCGCACGCCGGCGTGAACCGCGAGCACGCTGATAAAGCGGGCGTAGACGTGCGCAAGCGTGACGAAGAGCAGGGTCGATGCTCCCGGCTCGTTCACGACCACGCCCAGGGCGGCAGCTGCGTTGCGCGAGAGGTCCACGAAGTTCGAGTGGGTCAGGACGACGCCCTTCGGGCGGCCGGTCGACCCCGACGTGTAGATGAGCGTGGCGACATCGGCCGAGTTCGCCGCCGTGCGTCGGCGCTCGATCTCCTCGTCCGGGACGTCGGCACCCGCGGCGGTGAACGCGTCGAGCGCGCCGGTGTCGAGCCGCCAGTCGAGTTCCACTCCAGGGAGGTCGCCCCGCACCTCGGCGAGCCGGCTCGCATGCTCGGCAGTCTCGGTGATGATCCCGCGCGCGCCCGAGTCCTCGAGGATCCAGTGGATCTGCAGCGCGGAGGAGGTCTCGTAGACGGGCACCATGATCGCGCCCGCGTAATGGAGGGCGAAATCGACGAGCGTCCACTCGTAGGAGGTACGGCAGATGAAGGCGATCTTGTCGCCAGGCTTCACCCCGTCGGCGACGAGGCCCTTCGCGACCGCGATCACTCGGCTACGGAACTCCGCGGCGGTGACATCCTTCCAGCCGTCCCCGTCGGGAGTGGCGAAGATCGCGCGATCGGGTGTGGCCGCCACGCGCTGCTCGAGCAGATCCGTGATGTTGTCATCGGGTGCGGGCGGGATGATGATCGGCGTCTCGGTGACGTTCACAGCGGCTCCTTCGGTACCTGTAACCGGATGATCGGCGCGTCGCGGCACCGCTGCCGCGACCCTTCGCTTCAGCCTATTGCATTGGCAATCGCGTGGCTCGCGCACCGTCGGGTATCTACAAACCGCTAAAGTGAGGCAGAGGAGGAGGGCAACCGCCGAATGATCTACTGGATTCTCAAGCACCTGATTATCGGGCCGCTGCTGAAGACGATCTATCGACCCTGGGTCGAGGGCGCCGAGAATCTGCCGTCGAGCGGGCCCGTGATCATCGTGGGCAACCACCTCTCGGTCATCGACAGCTTCTTCATGCCGCTCATGGTGGATCGCCGCGTCTCGTTCCTGGCGAAGAGCGACTACTTCACCGGCAGGGGGCTCAAGGGCTGGTTCGTGAAGACGTTCATGCTGTCCGTGGGGCAGATCCCCATCGATCGATCCGGCGGGAAGGCGAGCGAGGCCTCGTTGAACACCGGGCTCTCGGTGCTGGATCGCGGCGATGTGCTCGCCATTTACCCCGAGGGCACGCGCAGCCCCGACGCGCGCCTGTACCGTGGCCGCACGGGCGTCGCACGGCTGGTCCTCGAATCGGGCGCGCTTGTCGTGCCGGCCATCATGATCGACACTGAGAAGTGCATGCCCATCGGTGCGAAGTTTCCGAGGCTGCACCGGATCGGCACGCTGATCGGCGAGCCCATGGACTTCAGCCGGTTCGCGGGCATGGCGACCGACCGCTTCGTGCTGCGCAGCGTCACCGACGAGATCATGGTGCAGATCCAGCGGATGAGCGGCCAGGAGTACGTCGACGTCTACGCC
>JAGQTL010000218.1 GCA_020439035.1 Leucobacter sp.
CAGCAGGTGCTCGAGGAAGTGGGCGGCACCGGCGACGGAGGGCTGCTCGTCGCGGGAGCCGACGCCCACCCAGACACCGACGGCGGCCGACCGCACGCCGGGCACGTGCTCGGTGACGACGCGGAGCCCCCCGGGCAGGAGGGTGCGCCGAACCCCGGCGTCGGGTTCGGTGGGCGCCGAGGTGGATGCGGCGACGGACGGGGCGGCGGAGCGGCGGGTGGCAGCCATGAAGATGTTCGACGGTCCTACAGGCGAGTGGGTGTGCTGGACTGAACGACTCACACTACACGCGGCGCCGTGCACCCGATCCGGTCACCACCCGCGGCGGCGAGGCTGCGACCCGACGAGCTGTCCCTTCGCGGCGACGTCCCGGCTCCGGTAGACCACATACGGCCGGAACAGGTATCCGACGGGCGCGCTGAAGGCGTGCACCAGGCGGGTGAACGGCCACAGCGCGAACAGGATCAAGGCGATCAGCGCGTGCAGCTGGAACGACAGGGGTGCCTGCACCATCAGATCGCCGCGCGGCTGCAGGATCCAGATGGATCGGAACCACGGCGAGACGGTCTCGCGGTAACTGAAGCCGCTGCCGAACACCTGGTGCACGAGCGTGGCGAGGGTGCCGAACCCGAGCGCGGCGCCCAGGAACACGTACATCACCTTGTCCATCACGGTCGTGGCGAGGAACACCGGGCCGACCGTGCGGCGCCGGTAGATGAGGATCGCGAGGCCGGCGAGGGTCAGGGCCGCCGCGAAGGTGCCGAGCACGGTCGCGCCGATGTGGTAGATGTGCTCGCTGATGCCGATCGCGTAGAGCCACTCGCGCGGGATGAGGAGCCCGATGACGTGCCCGGCCACGACCATGAGGATGCCGAAGTGGAACATCGGCGAACCCCAGCGCAGCAGGCGGTTCTCGTAGACCTGGCTCGAGCGGGTGGTCCATCCGAACTTGTCGTAGCGGTAGCGCCAGATGTGGCCGACGATGAACACGGCGCCGCAGATGTACGGCAGCGCGACCCACAGCAGGATGTCGAGCGGGTTCATGGTTCCTCCCGAGAGGTGAACGGCGGCAGGTTGCCGAGGAAGCTGAGGCCGACGGTCTCCGTCGGCGGACCCTCGCTGACGAGGGCGAGCACGCGCTCGCGCGTGGCGCGATCCACGGGCGGGAGCGACAGGGTGACGGCTCGGACGAGGCCCGCCCACGGGCTGTTCATGCCCTCCAGCGCGGCGCGCAGCACCTCGACGCCCTCGAGGTGCGCGGCGAGCAGCGCCTCGGCGACCGGGTCGTCGGAGCGGGCCGAGAACTCGAGCACCATCGGCAGGAAGTCGGGCAGCTCGTCGGCGTCGAGCTCCCAGCCGGCCGCGCGGTAGGCCTCGATGAACGTGACGAGCGCCGTGCCGCGCTTGCGCGTGTCACCCGTGGCGAAGTAGCTGAGGTAGAGGCTGCACTTGCGCTTCAGGTCGAAGGTGACCACGTAGTCGCGCTGCATCGCGATCGGCCCCGCGTCGCGCGCGGCCGAGATGAAGTCGCGGAACAGCGACCCGAGCTCGGCGGGCAGTGCGCGCGATTCGGCCTCGAGCGCGTCGAGCCGCTCGAACCAGCCGTCGCCCGGGTAGTCGAGCAGCAGCGAGGCGATCATGTGCGTGCGCGAGCGCTGCGCGCGATCGAGCCGAACGGGAACGAGCGCATCGGGCAGCCGTCGTCGCCGCGTCACGCGCTCGCGCAGCATCGTGAGAGCCATCAGTCGTTCTTCCTCTTGCCGGTCTTGCGCACGGGCCCCAGGTCGCCGGGCGGGAACAGCCCGTCGGGCGTGCCGTTGCCGTCCCAGTTCAGGAGGTTCACGCGGCCCGGGGTCGACGGCCGGTCGGCGGTCTGCCGATCCTGCAGCGAATGGAAGTTCTCGACCGCGACCGGCACCGAGTGGCCGCTCGACGAGCCGAAGGGGCCGGCGCCGCCCATGCCGGGGCCGCCATCGAAGTCGAGCGAGCAGCCCATCTCCTCGAGGTCGTGCGCCTGCTCCGCGTGCGCCGGCGGGATCACGTAGCGCTCCTCGTACTTCGCGATCGCGAGCAGCCGGTACATCTCCTCGATCTGCGGGCCCGACATGCCGACGGCCTCGGCGATGCGCTCGTCGCGCTCGTCGTCGATCGAGATCCCGCGCATGTACGAGCGCATGGCCGCGAGCTTGCGCAGGGCGAGATCGACCGGCCGGATGTCGCCCGCGGTGAAGAGCTCTGCCAGGTAGCCGATCGGGATGCGCAGCTTGTCGATCGCGGCGAACAGCGTGCGCGCGTCCTCGCCATCGTTGCCCGAACCGGTCACCACGTCGACGATGGGCGAGAGCGGCGGGATGTACCAGACCA
>JAGQTL010000219.1 GCA_020439035.1 Leucobacter sp.
CAGCGCTCGCACTCGCCGTCGACGACCTGCGCGTTCGCGAGCACGGTCTGGTCGTTGGGGCACCAGTTGACCGGGCTCTCCTTGCGGTATGCGAGGCCGTGCTCGTGGAGCTTCAGGAACAGCCACTGGTTCCACTTGTAGTACTCGGGGTCGCTTGTGTGCAGCACGCGGCTCCAGTCGAAGGAGGGCGCGTAGATGCGGAAGCTCGCCTTCTGCTGCGCGATGTTCGCGTAGGTCCATTCGCGCGGGTCGACGCCCCGCTTGATCGCCGCGTTCTCGGCGGGCAGGCCGAACGAGTCCCAGCCGATCGGGTGCAGCACGTCGTAGCCGCGGCCGCGCCAGTAGCGCGCGAGGATGTCGCCGAAGCAGAACGCCTCGGCGTGGCCCATGTGCAGGTCGCCCGAGGGGTAGGGGAACATGTCGAGCACGTACTTCTTCGGCTTGCCGCTGCCCTCGTTCGGCACCTCGAACGGCTTCAGCTCTTCCCACACCGGAAGCCAGCGATCCTGGATCGCCTGGAAGTCGTAGCCTTCGGCCTGCTGTTCGGTCAACACTCACCTCGGAAGATTCGAAATCGCGCCCGCTCGTTCGGACGCGCACACATCGTTCAAGAATACCCGCCCGCGACCCGCCCGGCGGCGCGTGCGCTCGCGCGTTCGGCTGCGAGCGCGGCGAGGAGCGGCGCGGCTTTCAGGTTCTTCTCCGCCTGCTCGGCTGCGGGATCGCTGTCGATCGTGACCCCGCCGCCCGCACCGACCAGCGCGGTCGCGCCGGGCGTGCCGATGCCGCGCAGCTCGACACTGCGAATGGTCATCGCGAGTTCGGCGTCGCCGGCACCGAGCCACCCGAAGCAGCCCGAGTAGAGCCCGCGCGGGCCGCCCTCGAGATCGCGCAGGATCTCGACCGCACGGCGCTTCGGGGCGCCGGTCATGGAGCCGCCGGGAAAACAGGCGGCGATCGCGTCGATGGCGTCACGGCCTGGCCGGAGCCTGCCCTCGACCGTGCTGACCAACTGGTGCACATGCGGGTGGCTCTCGACGCGGAGGAAGCCGGTCGTGGCGACAGAGGCGGGCTCGCAGATGCGGCTGAGGTCATTGCGCATGAGATCGACGATCATGAGGTTCTCGGCCCGTTCCTTCGGATCCTCGGCCAACTCGGCGGCAAGCCTCGCGTCGGCATCCGCGGTCTCACCACGAGGCCGGGTGCCCTTGATCGGATGCGTCGAGACCCTGCCGCCGCCGACGCCGAGGAAGCTCTCGGGGCTGGCGCTCACGAGGGCGCGCTCCCCCGCGACAACCGCACCGCCCCGTGCCGGCGTGCCGCCCGACCGAAGGCGCAGGTAGAGCGCGAGCGGGTCGACCCCCGACGCGGGTGCGGTCGCCGTGTCCGTGAGGCACAGCACGTAGGCGTCGCCGTCGCGGATCGCGGATCGGCACGCCTCGACCTCCGCCTGATACGCGGCATTGGTCCTCCGCCACCGGGCTTGGCCATCGGCTCCCCCGAATGCGCTGGCGTCCGAGTCGCCGACAGCAGATCCGCCGGCAGCAGAGCCGCCCAGGGCCGCGTTGGACGTGAGCGACGCGCCGAACCGCGCCATCCACGCGTCGATCGCGGCGTCGTCGGGCCCGCGCAGTTCCGCGGCGCGCCGCGCGGTATCGAGCACGAGCGCGGTATCGAGGCGCAGCGCGAAACCGGGCGCGGCGTCGTCGGGTGAAGGGTCGACGCCGAGCAGCGACTGCCCGAACTCGTAGCCGAGCACCACCGCCCAGCCCTGAGAGGTCTCGGTCGCCGTATCCGATTCCCGCAGCCCGTCGAGGAACTCGCGCTCCCGACCGGGCTCGGCGGTGCGCGTCTCGGCGGCGGCACCGAGCACGCTGCGACCGCTCCAATCGTCGAGCCAGCACCAGCCCGCACTGGCCGGGTCCGAAGCGAGCGCGCGAGCGACTGCGGCGGCATCTGCCGGCCAGGGCACTTCACGCCGCACGCTCACACGTGCAAGTTTAGGCGGCGGGAACCGCTCGCCGCCCGCGATCGCTAGAGTGAGCACGTGGATGCCCAGTTGCTCGCCGCCGACTCGTTCCGGGTGCGTCTGAACCCGCAGACGGGCGCCGCCGAGGTGCGCGGGTGGGCGCGGCACCGATCCCGCTTCACGCGGGCCGTGCGCGAGGCCGCGCCCGGCGCCGCCGGGCGCGAGAACGAGGGCCGGATCCTCGATCGCGCGAACGCGTTCATCGACGACGCGCTCCCCCGCATCGCCGCCTACGGCGCCGGCTTCCCGAGGCTCGAGCTCTGGAACGATGCGTCGGGCACCCCGGCGTTGCGCCTGAGCCTGCGCCCGCTACCGGAACTCCGCGACACCGTCGAGCTGCGCACCGCTGGCGCCGTGCGCCTCGCCCACCCCGGCCGCAAGGGCCCGAGTATCGCGAGGCTCTCCGAGTTGAATCGGGAGCTCGGCGCCGAGGCGCTGCTGCTCGACTCGGACGGCCGGGTACTCGAGGGTGCGACTACGAGCCTCGTCTGGTGGACGGACGATACCGACGAATCCGGGTGCACGGTCGCCGCGCCCAGTGGCACGGCGCCGAACCGGGTGGCCTCCGTCACCGAGGCGCTGCTGCGCGACGCCGCGCAGAAGCGCCCGGTCGGCCGGATGCCGAACGACCGGCGCTCGGGCTCGTTCTCCGAGAGCGGGCCCACGGCGGCCGAGCTCACCAGCCACGAGGTGTGGGCGGTGAACGCGCTGCACGGCATCCGTACGGTGACGAGCATCAACGGCGTCGCGCTGCCCTCCCCCGTGCCGCAGCGCCTCGCATGGTTCCGCGAGGCGCTGGATCGCACGTGGGAGGCCATCGAGGGATAGCTCCCGGCCGCCGTCGCTAGACCCGGCCGATCTCCGTCCGCACCGCGAACAGCTCCGGGAAGAAGGTGAGCTCCAGGGCGCGCTGCAGGAACGCGGCGCCGGTGGAGCCGCCCGTTCCGGTCTTCATGCCGATCGTGCGGGTGACGACGCGAAGGTGGCGGAACCGCCAGAACTGGAAGTTGTCCTCGATGTCGACGAGCTCTTCGCAGGCCTCGTAGAGATCCCAGTAGGTGGAGGGGTCGCGGTAGATCGTGTGGATCACGGGCACCAGCTCGGGGTGCATGCGGTACGCCTCGGTCACGTCGCGCTCGAGGATCTCCCGCGGCACCGGCAGGCCGCGCCGAGCGAGCAGCCGGAGGAACTCGTCGTAGAGCGTCGGCCGCGCGAGTTCAGCCGCGAGCATGGCGTGGTTCTCGGGCTCGGCCTCGAACACCTGCAGCATCTTCGCGTTCTTATTGCCCAGCGAGAACTCGATCGCGCGGTACTGCACCGACTGGAAGCCCGACGAGTTGCCGAGGCTGCCGCGGAACTGCGCGTATTCGCTCGGGGTCAGCGTCGCGAGCACGGACCACTGCTGGGTCAACACCTCCTGGATGTGCTTGACCCGCGCGAGCGGCTTGAGCGCCTCGCCGAGCCGATCGGCGGCCAGGAGCTCGCGCACGTGCGAGATCTCGTGGAGCACGAGTTTCATCCACAGCTCGCTCGTCTGGTGCTGGATGATGAACAGCAGCTCGTCGTGATGCTCGGGCTCGCTCACCGGCAGCTGGGCCGACAGCAGGCGGTCGAGCGCGAGGTAGCCGCCGTAGGTCATCCGGTCGCGCAGATCGGTGACGATGCCGTCCTCGATCTCGCGCGTGTTGTTCTCGATGCTCATGTGCATTCGCTTTCTCGGTGGTGGTGGATCGTTCGGTTAGGTGACCGCGCCGCGGACGGCGAACTCGGGTGCCCGCCAGAGCTCCTCGTCGAGCACGCGGCGGAAGGCCTCGACCGCGTCCCAGACGTCGGCGAAGCCGACGTAGAGCGGAGTGAACCCGAAGCGCAGCACTTCGGGCTCGCGATAGTCCCCGATGACGCCCTCCGCGATGAGGGCCTTCATCACGGCGAAGCCCTCGGGGTGGCGGAAGCTGACGTGGCTGCCGCGGTGCTCCGAGTCGCGCGGCGTGATCAGGGTGAGCGGGTGCGCCGCGAGCCGTTCCTCCACGAGCGCGATGAAGAGCGACGTGAGCGCGAGCGACTTCTCGCGCAGAGCCTCCGGGTCGGCGCGCAGTGCGATGTCGATCCCGACCTCCATCGTCGCGAGCGAGAGGATCGGCTGCGTCCCGCAGAGGAACTTCGCAGCCCCCTCGGCCGCCGCGTAGCCGACCGCCATGTCGAAGGGCGCGCGGTGGCCCCACCACCCCGAGAGCGGCTGTTCCACGCGCGGGAGGTGGCGGTTGGCGGCCCAGATGAAGGCCGGCGAACCCGGTCCGCCGTTCAGGTACTTGTAGGTGCACCCCACGGCGAAATCCGCAGATGCCGCAGTGAGATCGACGGGCACGGCGCCCGCCGAGTGGCAGAGATCCCACACGATGAGCGCACCGGCCTCGTGCACGAGCCGCGTCACGCGGTCCATCTCCCACATCCGCCCGGAGCGGTAGTTCACGTGCGTGAGCATGACGACCGCGACCTCATCGGAGAGGCTGGCTTCGAGGCCCGCCTCGTCGTCGATGAGCCGCAGCTCGTAGCCGTCGTCCAGGATTTCGATGAGCCCCTCGGCCATGTAGAGGTCGGTCGGGAAGTTCTCGCGCTCCGAAACGATTACCCGGCGCTCGGGGCGATCCTCTCGCTGCAGCCGCAGCGCGGCGGCGAGCGCCTTGAACACATTGATCGAGGTCGTGTCGGTCGCGACGCACCCGCCCCCGTGACCACCGATCAGCCGGCCGATCTTCTCGCCGATGCGCACGGGCAGCTCGAACCAGTGGTGCGTGTTCCAGCTCGCGATCAGGTCCTCGCCCCATTCGCGCGCCAGCACCTCGCGGGCCCGTTCACCGGCCGCGCGGGGCAACGCGCCGAGCGAGTTCCCGTCGAGATAGATCACGCCCTCGGGCAGGGCGAACTCGTCCCGGAAGCCCGAGAGCGGGTCGGCGCGGTCTGCGGCGACGCAGGCCTCACGGGTGTTCAGTGCGGTCGGGTCGAACGTCATGCGTGCTCCTCGGTACGGGATGGTGAGAATCGAAGTGGCCTGCGGATCGGCCGCGGTCAGGGGACGCGCAGCACCGCGCGCACGGGCGACGCGTCGGCACCGTCCCAGGGAAGCGGGAGGGCGATGAGTTCGGCGCGTCCCTCCGGCGCCGCGGTGAGGTCGAGGCCCTCGAGCAGCACGACCCCGCTCGCGATCCCGGCACGATGGCAGGCGAGCTCGGTGCTGTCCGCGGGATCGAACGAGGCGATGTCGATGCCCATCAGGAGGCCGCCCTGCTCGGCGAACCAGCGCATGACCTCGGGAGCGACACCCGGAAGATCCTCGTCCCACCGTTCGTTCGGGGTCGCCGCGTGACGGAGCAGCAGCCGTTCGATCCGGCCGGTGATGCCGAGCGCGGCGCACCGCGCACGGACGGCGTCGAGTTCCGGTTGCGCATGCGGTCTCGCGCCGCGATCCACGAGCCCGCTCACGTCGAGCACGACGCAGGGACCGACGCACGCGTCGAGCGGGGTGTCAAGGATCGCGGGCGCGCCCCGGAGCACATGCGCCGGCGCGTCGATGTGCGCCCCGACGTGGGTCGTCGTGACGACGTTCCCGACGGTCACCGTGTCTCCGGCATCGATGCTCCAGGTCGAGCCGAGCCGGAACGGGGTGTCCCCCGGCCAGACCGGCGTGCTCGCGCGAACGACCGGGCTGATGTCGATGATCGGCATGCTTCTCCCCTCGAGTCCATCCATAGTGATCCTGGTTCGAATACAAGGCAAGTGGCTCGAAAACCATTCACAAGGTAGCCTCGTTTATGAATAGAACACGAAGATTCAGGAGGCGAGTGCGGCGCGCATGAACGAGATCCAGCTCACCGAAACCGATCGGCGCATCGTGCGCGAGCTCGCTCGCGACGGCCGCCTGCCCTACAAGGATCTCGCCATGCGGGTCGGGCTGCCCATCTCGACGTGCCACGGGCGCGTGCGCGCGCTCGAGGCCGCCGGGGTGATCCGCGGCTACCGCGCCGATATCGACCCCGCGGCGGCGGGGCTCGGCGTCGAGGCCCTGATCTCGCTCACCGTGAACGGTCACCGCCGCGCCGAGGTCCCCGCGATCGCGGAGCAGCTGCGCGACGTTCCGGGCGTGCAGCGCGTGTTCCTTATCGGCGGAGACCGCGACATCGTGGCGCACGTGGCCTGCGAGAGCGTGCCCGCGCTCCGCAACCTCATCTCCACCTATCTCGGGAAGAACCCGGCCTTCGAGCAGACGCGCACGAGTCTCGTGTTCGAGCAGCTGGTCGGTAACGCCCCCGCCTGAGCTCGCATGGCCGCGGCGCGCGCCCTCTAAGCTGGACGGGTGACGGAAGACCATAGACCCGACCGCCGGCCGCGTTTCGCGGCGCGGATGGATGACTGGGTGCACCGTCGGCGCGAAAAGCGCGCACTCAGCCGGGGCAAGCTGCCCGGGATCATCCCGTATATCGGCTACGGCTCCCCCACCTGGGTGCGCGTGCTCGGCCGCGTCCTCTACCTGCGGCCCGAGACCGCCGTCGCGGGAGCCGGCGATACCGACACCGGGCGCGGCCCGAGGGAGAATGTGCGGCAGGTGTCGCGCGTGCGGGGCTGGCGCAGCTTCACGAGCCTGCACGTGCCGTTCCACCCGGTGAGCGTGCTCATCGATGGCGAACGGGTGACCGAGATCGTGAGCGACCGGGGCGGGGTGCTCGACTCCATCGTCCAGGTGACGCTCGATCCCGGCTGGCACACCGTCACGCTGCAGACCGGCTCCGGCCCCGGCGTCGACGCGCCGGTCTTCGTGGCCGACCCCGCCGCGCGCTTCGGCATCGTGAGCGACGTGGACGACACGATCCTCAACACCGCGCTGCCCAAGCCCCTCGTCGCGGCGTGGAACAGCTTCGTGGCCGACGAGCACGCGCGCACGTCGACGCCGGGCATGCCGGTGCTCTACGATCACCTCGTCACCGCGCACCCGGGCGCACCCGTCATCTACCTCTCGACCGGCGCCTGGAATGTGGCGCCCGTGCTCACCCGCTTCCTCGAGCGCAACCTCTACCCGGCGGGGCCGCTCCTGCTCACCGACTGGGGCCCGACGCCCGACCGCTGGTTTCGCAGCGGCAAGGAGCACAAGCTGCGCGAGCTCGACCGGCTCGCACGCGAGTTCCCCGAGGTGCGGTGGCTGCTCATCGGCGACGACGGGCAGCACGACGAGCAGCTCTACGACGACTTCGCGAGCCGGCATCCGGGCAACGTCGCGGCCATCGCGATCCGGCAGCTCTCCCCGGGGCAGGCCGTGCTCGCCGGCGGTCGCGCCGCCCCGCGCGGGCAGGCGCATACGAGCGATGTGCCGCGCGTCTACGGCTCCGACGGCGCGATCCTGCAGGAGGCGCTCATGAGGCTCGACATCCTGTGAGCTCGCCACCCACACGGCCGTGGCGGCGCGTCAACCGGCGGCTCACCGGGCGGTTCACGGTGGCGATGCGCCCGTCGATCCTGCAGCTATTGAAGGCCGCTGCGGCCGCCATCCTCACGTGGTTCGTCTGCCTTCTCGTCTACCCCGGGCAGCTGCCGATCTTCGGCGCGATCGCCGCGCTGATCGTCGTGCAGGACAGCGTGGATCAGTCGCTCACCAAGGGCATCGAGCGCGTGGTCGGCGTGCTGCTCGGCGTCTCGGTCGCCCTGGGAGCCGCCGCCGTCTTCGGCCCGCAGGCGTGGCTGTTCATCGCCGCGATCATCGTCGCGATGTGCGTGGGCTGGCTGTTCCGCATGTCGCCGACATCGACGAATCAGGTGGCGATCAGCGCGCTGCTGATGATCGCCCTCGGCGGGCTGCAGCTCGACTACGGCTTCGAGCGGCTGATCGAGACGGCGATCGGCGCCGCGATCGGCGTGGCGTTGAACGCCCTGATCGTCGCACCGGTGCGCATCTCGCCCGTGCGGGTCGCGATCGATCAGCTCTGCCGGCAGGCCGCCGACGTGCTGAGCCGGATCGCCGACAGCCTCGCCGAGCCCCGCGACCGGGCGTGGCTCGCGGAGATGCACGCATCCGCGCGGGCGCTTCAGGAGGAGCGCACGCGGGTCAACGGCCTGCTCCGGCAGGCGAGGGAGAGCCTGCGCCTGAACCCGCGCGGCGGCCGCTACCGCGAGGAGCTTGCGGAGGACGACGCCATATTCCAGCGCCTGCAGCCGATCACGCAGCAGATCATCGGCATGTCGCGCGCCATCTACGATCTCTACTCCCCCGATCTCGTCGAGGTGCCCGCCGTCGCCGGCATGGTCGAAGAGATCCGCAAGGCGTCGCACGACCTCGAGCGGCTCGGGCAGCCCCGCGACGCGACGTCCGCGGACAACGAACCGCCCGCGCTCACGGCACCCTACACGATCCCCCGACCACACCCGGACCACTGGGTGCTGATCGGCTCACTCATGGAGGATCTGCGCCGTATGCGCGGGCGGATCACAGGCGAGACGCTCTAGCGGGCGTCTACTCGGCGAGCGCCGCCTGCACGTCGAGCGTGATGGTGACGTCGCTGCCGAGCAGCAGGCCGCCGGTCTCGAGCGGCGCGTTCCACTGGATGCCGAACTCCTCGCGCTTCACCACGGTGGTCGCGGTGAAGCCGGCCTTGTACGCGCCCGAGCCGTCGGCGCCGAAGCCGCCGAACTCGAAGTCGAAGGTCACGGGCTTCGTCACGCCGCGCAGGGTGAGATCGCCATCGACCTTGAAGTCCCCTCCGACCTGGCGCACGCCGGTGCTGACGAAGGTGAACTCGGGGTGCTCCTCGGCGGCGAAGAAGTCGCCCGTGCGGAGGTGGCCGTCGCGGTCCGGCTGGTTCGTGTTGATCGAGGCGACCTCGACGGTGGCCTTCACGCTGGAGTCGAGCGGGTTCTCGGCGGTGACGAACGTGCCCGTGAACTTCTCGAACTTGCCCTTGACCTTGCTGATCGCGAGGTGGCGCACCGAGAAGCCGACCTCGGTGTGAGCGGGGTCGATGGTCCAGGCGCCAGCGCGGTAGCCGGGGATCTGGTCTGCGGTGATGGTCATGCGAATTCCTCCGTGTTATTTGGTTGACTGTTCAACTATTTTCAGCCTAGCGCAGATTTACTTGAAAACGCAAGCAAATATTTCGGCGCGTGTCGCGCGGCTACCGGGGGCGGCGCTTCGCGGCCGCGCGAGCCCGGTTCGCGGTGGAATCGTCGATGGCCACGGGCGTGAACGATCCGTAGCGACGCCGCGCGGCCGCGCCGATGAGGAAATCGCTGATCGCCGGATTCTTCGGCAGCAGCGACCCGTGCAGATAACTGCCGATCACGTTGCCGGTGCGCGCGCCCTCGACCCCGTCGCGGGCATTGTTCCCCGCGCCCTGGATCACGCGGCCGAGCGGGCGCGAGCCGGGGCCGAGCACCGTATCGCCGCTGTGGTTCTCGAAGCCGATGATCTCCCCGAACTCGTCGCTCTCGATGACGATGTTGCCGATGAGCCGCTCCGATCCCCCGCGCGTCTCGACATCGAGCACGCCGATGCCGGTGAGCTCCGTTCCCTCGTGCGTGAGGAAGCGGTGCCCGAAGAGCTGGTACAGCCCGCAGATCATCAGCATGGGGGTGCCCTCGGCCGCGAGCTCGCGCAGTGCGTCGCCCCGCGCTCGCAGGTCGGCCGCGACGCGGCCCTGCCCGGAATCCTGACCGCCGCCGCCGATCACGATATCGACGGTCTCGGGCCATGCATCGCCCGGGTTCGTCTCGACCACGCGCGGCGCGAACCCGTGCGCACGCGCGCGCCGCTCGAGCGCGAGCACGTTCCCGCGATCCCCGTAGATGTTCATGTCGCGCGGATACAGCGACACGATCACCAGCTCCCGCTCGTCGCTCACCAGACGTCCTCCACCTCGGTCAGGCCCGCAAGCTCCTTGCGCAGCGCCAGCATCGCGGTGTAGGTGCAGAAGATCCGCCGGGGCACGCCAGGCGTCCGTTCGCGGAACCCCTTCAGCGCTCGCTCGAGATCCTCCTCGACCACGGCGACCTTCACCTCGTCGTGCTCGAGACGCAGCGCCATATCCCAGGCCCGCACACCGCTCACCGTGTCGACGCCGCCGGCCGCGAGCGAGCCGAAGTCCACGTCCCAGAGCCACGACATGTCGCGTCCGTCCGCGTACTGGTCGTTGATCGCGATCATCGCCGCCACGCCCGCGGGGTCGAACGACGCAAGGCCGAGCCGGAAGCCGGCGGGGTTCTTCACCAGCACGAGCTCGAGCGGCTGCCCGTCGAGGTGCAGCTGCTCACCGCGCCCGAACGCCGGGCGCACGCCCGCGAGCGCGGCGATCAGCCGGGCGGTGCCCGACGCCGGATCCTGCGCGTGGCAGCCGGGCGCGCTTCCCGCCCAGCCGAGGCTCACCCGCGCCGTGGCGAGGGCCGCCGCCGCGTTGAACGTGTTGTACAGGCCTTCCAGCTTCAGCGGCGTCTCGTAGCGCGCGCCGTCGATCTCGAAGACGGCGCGATGATCGCCGAGCTCGGTCAGGGTGACATCGGCCGGTACTTCCGTGTGCGCCGTGGATGCCCCATCGCCGCCGTGGAATGCGTCGTCGCTCGGGAAGAGCGCGCGGAGCGGGCCGGAGAGCCCGTAGGCGACGACGCTCGGACCGCCGCCCGCCGCATCGGCCCGTTCGCGGGTGCGCTCGCCGATGGCGGCGATCAGCGGGTCCTCCCGGTTCACCACGAGCGTTCCGGTCGTCGCGTCGGCGAGGCGCTGCAGCAGCTTCGCCGTGGTGTCGATTTCGCCGAAGCGGTCGAGCTGGTCGCGCAGCACGTTCAGCAGCAGGGTCGTATCCGGCTTCACGCGCGCGATGAAGTGCATGGCGTGCGCCTCGTCGAGCTCGAGCACCGCGATGTCGGCGCCGAGCCGACCCCCGAGCGAGCACTCGGCGAGCGCCGCCGCGATGATGCCGCGCGTGAAGTTCGAACCCGTGCGGTTCGTGAAGACGCGGAGGCCCTGGGCCTCGAGCAGCTCGACGATCATCTTGGTCGTCGTCGTCTTGCCGTTCGTGCC
>JAGQTL010000220.1 GCA_020439035.1 Leucobacter sp.
TTCTGCGCAGCGTCAGCCGAAACTGCCGGTTCCGACTGACGGAGCGCGGATCGCGGACGCTGCGCGCGCTGGGTGGCTGCGGGTGCGGTTCGTGGGGGCTGTGCGAGCAGTTGGGTGGCCGCGGATTGCGGATGCTGCGGGGTGGGTCGACCGGGGCGGGTGAGGTTGGCGGACCGGTGTGCGCTCGGTACGAGTTCTGCGCAGTGTCAGCCGAACTTGCCGGTTCCGGCTGACGGAGTGCGGATCGCGGACGCTGCGCGGGCTGGGCAGTTGCGGCCACGGATTGCGGATGCCGCGGGGTGGGCGGCGTGTGCTCGGTGCGGGTTCTGCGCAGCGTCAGCCGAAACTGTCGGTTCCGACTGACGGAGTGCGGATCGCGGACGCTGCGCGGGTGACTGGGTGGACGCGGATCGCGGACGCTGCGCTGTGGGATGGGCGGGTGCGGATCGCGAGGGCGCGCGGCCGCGCCTACGCGCCGCGGATCGCGCGCGCGACGGCCGCCGACTGGATCGCGGCCTCCGCGGCCTCGCGGCCCTTCGACTCGACGGAGCCGGGGAGCCCGGAGCGATCGCGCGCCTGCTGTTCGTCGTCGGTGGTCAGCACTCCGAAGCCGACCGGGCGCCCGGTGTCGAGCTGCACGCGCGTGAGCCCGTCGGTGACGGCGCCCGCGACGTACTCGAAGTGCGGGGTGCCGCCGCGGATGATCACGCCGAGGCAGACGGCAGCATCGAATCCACCGCCGCCCTGCTCGGCGGGGGTGAGCGCGGCCTGCGCCGCGAGCGGCAGCTCGAACGCGCCGGCCACGGTGAACTGCGCGCACTCCGCACCCGCGGTCTCCACGGCCTCGCGCGCGCCGCCGATCAGGCCGCCGATGATCTCCTGATGCCAGCTTCCGGCGATCACGGCGACCCGCAGGCCCGTCCCGTCCACCGCCAGATTCGGCGCGCCTTCTCCGCTCATGGTGTACTCCTTCTCATTCGGCGCCGCTCTCGGCGCCCGTTCGTGTGGGGGTGCGCGGGTCAGGGGAGGATGTGGCCCATGCGGTCGCGCTTGGTCTCGAGGTAGCCCGTGTTCTGCTGGTTCACTCCGACGATGAGGGGCACGCGCTCGCTCACGACCACGCCCTCCTTCTCGAGCTGCGTGACCTTGTCGGGGTTGTTCGTGAGCAGGCGCACCCGGGTCAGCCCGAGATCGGCGAGGATCTCGGCGGCGGCCGTGTAGTCGCGCGCGTCGACCGGCAGGCCGAGCTGCAGGTTCGCATCGAACGTGTCGATGCCGCTCTCCTGCAGCTGGTAGGCCCGCAGCTTGTTCGAGAGGCCGATGCCGCGGCCCTCGTGCCCGCGGAGGTAGACGACCACGCCGCCGTGCTCCTGCACGAGGTCGAGGGATGCGCGCAGCTGCGGCCCGCACTCGCACTTCAGCGAGCCGAACGCCTCGCCGGTGATGCACTCCGAATGCACGCGCACGAGCGCGTCGTTCGTGGGCATCGAGCCGTCGGGCTCGGGCGCGACGAGGGCGAGGTGGTCGATGCCGCTGCGGCGGTCGCGGTAGGCACGCACGCGGAACTGCCCGTGCTCGGTCGGCATCATCGTGTCGGCCTTCAGGCTGATCTGGCGGTGCGGCGACACCTCCTTCGGCGCGCCGACCGGATCCTGCTCGTTCAGGTAGGCGATCAGCTGTTCGATCGTGATCACCGGCACGCCCTCGGCGGCGCCGAGCTCGAGCAGGCCGGGCAGGCGCATCATGTCGCCGTCCTCCGCGACGATCTCGGCGATCATGGCCACGGGGCGCAGCCCGGCCAGACGCATCAGCTCGACGCTCGCCTCGGTGTGCCCGGCGCGGGCGCGCACGCCGCCGTCGACCGCGCGCAGCGGCAGCACGTGGCCCGGACGGTGCACGTCGCTCGGCACGGCCTCCGGGTTCGCCAGGGCGTGCAGCGTCGTGGTGCGATCCTTCGCGCTGATGCCGGTGGTCACCCCCTGCGCAGCATCGACCGTGACCGTGTACGCGGTGCCGCGCACATCTTCGTTGCGCTCGACCATCATGGGCAGGTCGAGCTGGTCGGCGATGCGGTTCGACATGGGCGCGCAGAGGAGGCCCGACGAGTTGCGCACCGCCCAGGCCACCCACTCGCTCGTCGCGAGCTCGGCCGAGAGGATCACGTCGCCCTCGTTCTCGCGGTTCTCGTCGTCGGCGACGATGACGGGGCGGCCGGCGCGGATCGCCGCGATGGCCTCTTCGATGGTGCTGATGGTGCTCATGCCCGTGCTCCTTCTGTGGCGGGGGATGCGGCCTCGCCGCCGGGTTCGGTGCCGTCGCCGAAGCGCAGCATGCGCGCGACGTGACGGGCGAGGATGTCGGTTTCGACGTTGACGCGGTCGCCGGGCTGCAGGGCGCCGAGGGTGGTCGCGGTCAGGGTCTCGGGGATCAGCGAGACCTCGAACCAGTGCTCGGCCGCGGTCGCATCGGAGATGTTCGAGACGGTAAGCGAGACACCGGCGAGGGTGACCGAGCCCTTGTCGACGAGCAGCGGCGCGAGCGCCGGATCGAGGGCGAAGCGCAGCGTGCGCCAGTTCGGATGCGGCGTGACCGAGATCAGTTCGGCCGTGCCGTCGACGTGGCCCTGCACGATGTGCCCGCCCAGCCGGCTGTCGATGCGCGCCGCGCGCTCGAGGTTGACGCGATCCCCGGGCCGCAGGGCGCCGAGCGTCGACATGTTGATCGACTGCGCCATGACGTCGGCCGTGAAGGTGCCGGGGCCACCCGCGGCCTCGCCGAGTTCGACGGCGGTCAGGCAGACCCCCGACACCTGGATCGAGTCGCCGTGCCGGGCGTCGCTCGTGACGAGCGGTCCGCGTACGGTGAGCCGCAGCGAGTCGCCGACGGGTGCGACCGCGACGATCTCGCCGACCTCTTCGATGAGTCCCGTGAACATCAGGCTTCCTTCCGGTGGTCGATGGCGGCGGTGAGGCGCAAGTCGGGGCCGAGTTGATCGACTGCCGCGCCGGTGAGGGGGAGGATCCCGGCGATCCCGGTGATGCCGAGATCGCCGAGCGCGAGCCGCGGGCCGCCGAGCAGCGCGGGGGCCACATAGACGAGGACGTCGTCGACGAGACCTGCGGCGATGAGGGCGCTCGCGATGGTCGGGCCGCCCTCAACGAAGAGGTGCCGGATGCCGCGCTCGTGCAGGTCGGCGAGATGGCGGGCGGGATCGTCGCCGTTGAATCGGATCGGCTCGGCGAGCCCGTGGGCCGCGAGCGCGGGGTGCCGGCGGATCGCGGCCCCGGCGGGGATCGCGCGCCGCCCGAGCACGACGGGGATCGGCTGCGCGTCGGCGGGAACGAGGAGGTCGCCGTCGGCGGCCCTGGCGGTGAGCGCGGGATCGTCGGCGAGCAGGGTACCCGTGCCGACGAGGATCGCGTCGGCCGCGGCGCGGTGGCGGTGCACGTCGGCGCGCGCGGCTTTGCCCGTGATCCACTGGCTGCTGCCGTCCGCGGCGGCGGCCCGGCCATCGAGCGTCTGGGCCCACTTCACGGTGACGCGGGGCCGCGCCGACTTCCGCGTCGCCGCGCGAGCGGGCTCGGCGTCGAGCTCGGCAGCGGGCTCGGCGCCGGGCTGCAGCGTCAGCCAGGGCGCGGCGAGCGCGCGGCCCTCCGCGGCGAGCACGCCGTCGATCACCTCGATGCCGGCTTCGCGCAGCGTCTGCGCTCCACCGCCGGCACGAATGCTGGGATCCGCGATCGAATACGCGACCGCACCGATACCGGCCTCGGCGAGCTGCTGGGCGCACGGCCCGGTGCGGCCCGTGTGGTTGCACGGCTCGAGCGTGACGACCGCCGTGAGCTCGCGGGCGCGGGCCGCCCACTCGGCGGGCAGGCGGGTGAGCGCATCGACTTCGGCGTGCGTGGTGCCGGCTCCTCGGTGCCAGCCCTCGGCGACGATACGGCCCTCGGCGTCGACGATCACGCAGCCGACCTGCGGGTTCGGATTTCCCAGCGGGCTGCGGCGCGCGAGCGCGAGCGCGCGGCGCATCGCGCTCTCGAGCAGCTCCCGATCCAGCACCGTTTCCTCGCTTCTGAGAACCGGGGATCGGGCCGCCGGCGTCGTGCGCCGGCTGCCGCGTTCCTCTCATCCGGACTGAGACGCGGGCGGGCCGCGTGCATCACCGTCGGTACCGGAATTTCACCGGATCGGCCTCGCGGAAGCGAGGTTCGTGGACTTTGACCACCGGTTCGGATTCTCACCGACCCCGGAACACATCCACTACTCTACAACATACCAATTGGTATGTTTTGCCATGTTGCGGGGCTCCGGCCGAGACGCACCCCGGCCGGAGCCCCGCAACACGCGTTTCAGCCCTGGAACGCGGGTACGACGTGCTCGATGAACAGCTCGAGCGAGCGCTTCTTCTGCTCGAAGGTCATCGTGCTGTCGCTCCAGACGCTGTACTCGGTGACGCCGAGCGCCTCGTAGTGGCGCAGCCGCTCGATCACCTCGGCGGGCGTGCCGATCATGGCGGTGCGGTGCAGCGAATCGAGCTCGAACTCGGGGCGCTCCGCGAACTTCTCCTCGGGGCTCGGGTCGAGGAAGCCGTTGACCGGTGTGGTCTTGTTGCCGAACCAGGCGTCGAAGTAGCGGTAGAAGCGGTTGATCGCCGCGGCGCCGACCTTCCAGCCCTCGGGGTCGCTCTCCGCGTGCACGTACGTGTGGCGCAGCACCATGAGGTCGGGGCGCTTCTCCACCTCGGGGTGGTTCGCGATGGCGGTCTCGAACTTGTTCACGAGATCCTCGACCTCTTCGTCGCCCTTCATGAGCGGCGTCACCATCACGTTGCAGCCGTGCGCCACGGCGAAGTCGTGCGACTCCGGGCTGCGGGCGGCCACCCAGACGGGCGGGTTCTTCTGCACCGGCTTCGGCACGCTCGTCGCGGCCGGGAACCGGTACACCTCGCCGTCGTGCGCGTAATCGCCATCCCACAGCTTGTTCACGGTCGCGACGATCTCGTTCATCGCCTTGCCGCCGTCGGTCGCGGGCTGGCCGTTGAGCATGCGGTCGAACTCGAACTGGTAGGCGCCGCGCGCCACGCCGAGCTCGGCCCGGCCGTTGCTGATCACGTCGAGCAGCGCGGTCTCGCCCGCGGTGCGCAGCGGGTTCCAGAACGGCGCGATCACCGTGCCCGCCCCGAGGCGGATCGTCGAGGTCACCGAGGCCAGGTAGGCCAGCTGCGACATCGGGTTCGGCGAGACGGTGTACTCCATGCCGTGGTGCTCGCCGATCCAGACCGTGCTGAATCCGCCCGCCTCGGCCAGCAGCGTGAGCTCGACCAGCTCCTCCCAGTGCTGCCGGTGCGAGATCGACTCGTCGTATCGCTCCATGTGGATGAACAGTGAAAAGCGCATGTGATTCTCCTCCTTGAAAGCCGCGGATCGCGGTGATGACTAGTTCGTTGCGCTCGCCGCGGCGTCGAGCTCGGCGATGGTCCGATCGGTGCGTGACCAGTGCTCGCGCTCGATCTCGCGCACGATCACGGTGATGTTCTCGGGGGTCGCCCCCACGGTCTCCTCCGCCGCGCGGTGCACCGCGCGGATGAAGGCGCGCAGCTGCTCGGGCGTGCGCCCGCGCGCGATGGAGATGTCGATCAGCGGCATGGCGGATCAGCCCCTCATGACGAACGGATCGGCGACCGGGCCCTCATCGGTGTTGATCCACACGCTCTTCAGGCGCGTGTACTCGTACATCGATTCGATGCCGTGCTCGATGCCGACGCCCGAGTTCTTGAACCCCTGACGCGGCGACATCGGCGACATGGCGCGGTACGTGTTCACCCAGACGGTGCCGGCCTCGAGGCGGCGGGCCATGCGGTGCGCACGCGCGAGGTTCTGCGTCCAGACCCCGGCGGCGAGGCCGTACTCGGTGTCGTTCGCGAGCGCGAGCAGCTCGTCCTCGTGCTCGAACGGCATGATCGCGGCGACGGGGCCGAAGATCTCCTCGCGCACCACGCGCATGTCGTTGTTCACGTCGGTCAGCACGGTCGGCGAGTAGAAGTAGCCGGGCAGGTCGACGCCCTCGGGGCGCCCGCCGCCCGCGTGCACGGTCGCGCCCTCCTCGGCGCCGAGCTTCACGTACGAGTCGACCTTCGCGAGCTGGTCGGCGAAGGCGAGCGGGCCGAGCTCGGTGTCGCCCGCGAGCGGATCGCCGATCCGGATCGAGCGCGCGCGCTCGGTCACGCGCTCGAGCAGCTCGTCGTAGACGGCCTTGTGCGCGAACACCCGGCTCCCGGCGATGCAGGTCTGCCCGGCTGCCGCGTAGATGCCGGCGATCACGCCCATGGCCGCGTTGCTCACGTCGGCGTCGTCGAACACGATGTTGGGACTCTTGCCGCCGAGTTCGAGCGTGCAGCCGATGAATCGGGCCGCGGCCTCGGCGGCGATGCGCGACCCGGTCGCGGTCGAACCGGTGAACGAGATCTTCGCGAGGTCGGGGTGGCTGACGAGCGGCGCGCCGGCCTCGGCCCCCAGCCCGGTCACCACGTTCACGACGCCGGCCGGGAACCCGGCCTCGTCGGCGAGTTCGGCGAGGCGCAGCACGGTGCGGGAGGTGTACTCGCTCGGCTTGATCACGACCGTGTTGCCGGCGGCGAGCGCGGGAGCGATCTTCGAGGTGGTGAGGGTGAGCGGCGAGTTCCAGGGCGTGATCGTGCCGACGACGCCGAGCGGTTCGCGCTGCGTGTAGTTGAGGATCTCGAGCGAGGTCGTGGGCACCTGGGCGCCCTGGATCTTGTCGGCGAGGCCCGCGTAGTAGTAGTAGTACTCGGGCAGCGCGCGCATCTGGCCGCGCATCTCGCGCAGCAGCTTGCCGTTGTCGAGGCTCTCCATGAGGGCCAGCTCGTCGGCGTTCTCGCCGATCAGGTCGCCGAGCCGGCGCAGCAGGTGGCCGCGCTTCGTGGCGGTGAGCCCGGCCCAGGCCGGCGACTCGAAGGCGGCGCGCGCCGCCGCGACGGCGCGGTTCACATCCGCCTCGGTGCCGCGCGCGGCCTCGTAGAGCACCTCGAGGGTGGCCGGGTTGGTGCTGGCGAAGTAGGCGCCGTCGGCGGGGGCGACGTGCTCCCCTCCGATGAAGTGGGTGAGACGTTCAGTCACGATGGGTTCCTTCCGATTCGTCGACGAATGCGGTGAGTGCTGCGGCGAATGCCGCGGTGTCTTCCACGGGCATCATGTGCCGGGTGTTCGGCACGATCTGCACGCGGCAGTCGGGAATGGCCGCGGCGAGCCGCCGCGACATCTCGGGGGTGGATCCGGGATCGTGCTCGCCGGTGATGGCGAGCGACGGCACGCGGATGCCGCCGAGCTCGGGGCCGATCTCGCGATCGCCGCGCACGAAGACGGTGTAGGCGTGGAGGTACGACTCGATGTCGTTCGCCAGCAGCGTCTCGCGGGTTGCGTCGATCAGCGGCTGCGGCACCTGGGTGGTGGCCGCGGGGTACCAGCGCTCGATCGAGGCCGCCACGCCCTCGGCGAAGTCATCGCCGGCGGTGGCCAGGCGCGCCTCGACCCGCTCGGCTTCCTCCGGCGTGCGCAGGCAGACCGAGTTCACGCTGACGAGCGAGGCCACCCGCCCGGGCGCGTAGCGCGCGATGTGCTGCGCGATGAGCGCGCCCAGTGAGAAGCCGACGAGATGGACCGGCTCGGCGGGCATGCGCGCGAGCACGTCCTCGGCGAGCGAGCCGAGCGTCTGCGGCGCGCGCAGCGGCGGCTCGGCGCCGTGGCCGGGGAGGTCGAGCGCGATGCAGCGCCGGCCGTCGGCCGCGAGCCGTTCGATGAGGGGGGCCCACATCGTGCGGTCGAGGCCGACGCCGTGCAGCAGCACGATCGGCGGGCGGGGGGTGCTCATGCGCGCGCCTCTCAGTCTTCGCCGAGCTTGGCGAGGCGCTGCTGCGGGCGCCCCTGGGTCGCGCCGGCGAGGGCGATGAGGATCTCGTCGGCATGCGGAGCGTCGGCGACGCGCGCTTCGACCGTCTGGTGGTGCGAGCGGATCGTCATGTCGGTGAAGTGCTTCAGCGGAATGTCGAAGGCGATCCCGGCGGGGCCGCGCTTCTCGACGGCCGGCAGCAGCGTCGTCGCGT
The DNA here is from genome assembly GCA_020439035.1 of Leucobacter sp. Taxonomy (GTDB): domain Bacteria; phylum Actinomycetota; class Actinomycetes; order Actinomycetales; family Microbacteriaceae; genus Leucobacter. The sequence goes on from JAGQTL010000220.1 coordinate 8,123, forward strand.
TCGCCGCGTTGCGGAAGTGGTCGCCGAAACGCAGGTTGTGGATGATGCCCGAGCCGTGCTCGATCTCGCCGTTCAAGCCGACGATGGCGGCCTTGCCGTAGGCCTCGAGCGGGGCGCCCAGCGCCTCCATCACGCGCGGGGCGAGCAGCGCGCCGATGTCCGAGGCCACGGCGTTGGTGCCGGGCAGCAGGTCTTCGACGAAGCCCTGGCCGGCCCAGGGGTTGTCGAAGACGACGCCGACGATGGCGATGCGGGCGACCGGATCGACGGGTCGGCCGCCCTCGTAGGCGGTCTCCTCGACGATGGTGAAGAGCTTGCGGTAGGTCAGTGCTGAGGTGTTCACAGGACGATCTCCTTCAGGATCTCGGAGGTGATGCTGGGGTCGGTGGTGCGATCGCCGATGCGGGCGAAGGGGCGCGGGCCGGTGGATGCGGCCGCGATGACGGCGATCTCGCCGGGGTGGGGGGCGTCGGCGAGGTGCGCTTCGACGGTCTGGTAGTAGTCCCGCGTCGAGGCTGCGGTCTTGTGCCAGACCGGCACCCGCACGAGCTCACCCGGCTCGGCGATGCCGTCCACGAAGCAGAGGATAGAGGTTCCCTCGAGTGCCTCGCGGGTGAGGTTGCCGAAGTAGGGGGTGTGGATCAGTGCGCCGCCGTGCTCGTACTCGCCGGCCGTGCCGACGAAGGCCGCCTTGCCGAAGGCCTCGATGCGCTCGGCGCCGCCGAGGGCGTCGAGCAGGCGATCGGTGACGAGCTTCGCGAGCAGGGGGGCGACGCGGGTGGCCTCCGGCGCCAGGTCTTCGTCTGTGCCCGTGCCGAGCCACGGATTGCGGATCACCGCGGTCGCGGTGGCGCGCTGGATCGCGGGGGCGCCGGTGCGCGGGAGCTCTTCGACCTGCGTGAAGACGGTGCGAAGGCCGATGGCCCGGGCGATGTCGTCGTAGTCGCTCAGCGTGGATCGGGTGCTGAGGTCGACGAGGGTCGAGGCTGGCGCTGGATGGGGCATGGCGTCACTCCTGAGTGGGGTCTTGGGTCGGGCGGATCAGTTCGAGGGCGAGGCGCCGTCTTCGCGGAAGGCGGCGAGGGCCGCGTTCTCCCGCGTCTGGGCGACGTGGCGCCGCGTGGCGAGCTCGGCGGTGATGGGGTCTTTCGACTGGATGGCGAGGACGATCTGCTGGTGCTCCCCGAGGGAGGCATCGAGCCGCCCCGGCAGTGCGAGCGTCTGCGTGACGATCCGGTGGTAGGCGAGCTGGTTCATCAGCAGCTCGTAGTGCTCGCTGAGCTTCTGGTTGTCGGCACCCGCGATGAGGGTGTGGTGGAAGTCGTGGACCAGGGTCGAGTAGGCGGCCCGATCGCCGGCGCGCACCACGTCGTGCTCGCTCTCGACGTTGCGGATGAGGCTGCGTAGCTCGGGAACGTCGCCTCGCTGGGCGAGCAGACCGGCGGCGAGACCTTCGAGCGACTCCTTGAGCTGGAAGAGCTCGTAGATCTCTCGCTGCGACGGCTTGCGCACGAAGGTGCCCACGCGCGGGCGGATCTCGACGAGCCCCTCGCGTTCGAGCTGCTTCAGCGCCTCGCGGATCGGCGTGCGGCTGACCTCGAACTCTTCGGCCAGGGCGGTCTCGCCCAGCAGATCGCCCGGCGGCACGACGCCGCTCACGATCAAGCCGCGCAGACGATCGAGCAGCGGGGCATCCGCTGCCGACCGAGACGGGGCGCTGGTGGTAAAGCTGCTTTGTTGCATACAAGAAGACTAAGTTGTATGCGCATGGAGCGCAAGAGGCAATCCATGATTTGTTGAGATAGCGCTGTTTTCTAGAATTTCTTTCGCAAGGTGTTGACGAATGTCGTGACGTCACTTACATTCGTTGCATGCAAGAAAACATCAAAGATGCTGTGCTACACACGTGGGAGGCTGCGTGGGACCGCGGCGAGGTCGACGCCCTCGACGCGATCCTCCACCCCGACTACCAGCGCGTGAGCGCGAGAACCGGGGGTGCGGTCGATGCCGCCACGCTCAAGCAGAACATCCTCGACACGCGCGCCGCGTTCCCGGATCTCGTCACGACGATCGACCACATCGTCGTCGACGAGCGCGGTGAGACCGCCGCGATCTTCTGGCGCTCCGCCGGCACGTTCACGGAGGAACTGCACGGTGTACCCGCGACCGGCAACCGTGTCGAGACCCGGGGGAGCAACTTCGTCGAACTGCGCGAGGGCATGATCGCCACCGAGCGCGTGACCTGGGACGAGAGCGACCTGCTCGCCGACGTCGGCGTGCCCTCGCTCGGGTCGGCTTTCGAAGAGGCCGCCGCAGTCGACGGAGCGCCCACCACTGCGCCCAGCATCGAGGATCTGAAGGGGTTCAATCGGCAGTTCATCACGGGCGTCACGGTCGTCACCACGATGGACGAGGAGGGCAATCCCCGCGGGCTCGCCGCCAACTCGTACGCTTCGGTTTCGCTCGATCCGCCGCTCGTGCTGATCTGCGTGCAGAAGTCGACCTCGACCCACGCGCCGCTCTTCACGTCGACGCACCTCGGCATCAACATCATGAGTACGAACCAGCGCGACACCGTGGGCGTCTTCGCGTCGCGAGAGCCCGACAAGTTCGCCTCGGTCGAGTGGCACCAGGGCCCCCACGGCAGCCCGCTCATCGAAGGCTCCGCAGCCTCGGTCGAAGCCGAGATCAAAGAGCGGTTTCTTACCAAGACGCATACCGTGTTCATCTCGCGCGTCACGCATGCTGAGGCCGCCGACCTCGACGCGATGATCTACAAGGGCGGCAAATTCTACGACAGCGCCGAGCTCACGCAGCTCTGACGCCGTACCTCACCGAGCATCAGGAAACGGAACCAAACGTGAACAAGAACGACGAGGAAATCCCCGTGCATCATCCAGCGCCCGAAGGCCCCTCCCTCGGAACCAGAAGCGACGATCCGAGTTTCGCGACCCACTCGATCACCCTTGCTGACGCCGAGAAACTGAAGAGGCGGCCGAGCGCCGTGTTTTGGGTCTCGGTCGCATTGATCGTCGCGCTGGTCATCTGGGCCTCCATCGCTCCGCAGCAGGTGAGCGATGTCATGTCGTCCGCGTCGAACTGGTCGGCGCAGAACATCGGCTGGGCCTACCTGGTCGTGACCGGTGCGTGCATCGTGTTGATGCTCTACTTGGGCTTCGGCCGTTTCGGCCGGGTGCGCCTCGGCAAGGACGATGATCGCCCGGAGTTCAGCACCGGCGCCTGGATCGCGATGATCCTCGGCGCCGTGATGGGCATCGGCCTCATCAGCTACGGTGCCGCAGAGCCGATGACACACTTCATGCAGCCGCCGCACGGCTGGGCCGATCCCGAAACGATGGATGCCGCGGTCGCCGCGATGCAGTTCTCGTACTTCGACTGGGGCCCCAACGCGTGGGCGCTCTTCGGCGTCTTCGGCCTCGCCATCGCCTACTCGACGCACCGTCGCCACAACCCCGGCCTCGTCGCGCCGATGCTCCGCCCGATCCTCGGCAAGTCGATGGACGGCTGGCTCGGCAAGGCCATCGACATCTTCACGGTGATCGCGACGCTCTTCGGCACCACGACCTCGCTCGGCCTCGGCGCCTCGCAGATCGCCGAGGGCGTGAACCGGCTCACCGGCCTTCCCGCCGACCTGTTCGTCAAGATCGTGATCATCGCCGGCGTGACAGTGATCTTCACCCTCTCTGCCATGTCGGGGGTCTCGAAGGGCATCAAGTGGACGAGCCAGTGGACCATGATCGGCGCCGCGGTGCTCGGCCTGTTCGTGCTCATCATGGGCCCGACCAGCTTCATCACGAACCTGTACTTCCGCTCGATGGGCCAGTTCATCGGCGAGTTCCCGGTCGTGGCGCTCCTGACGCCCGGATCCCCCGAAGACATGCAGTGGATGCAGTGGTGGACCTACTTCATGATGGCGTGGTGGCTCAGCTGGGGCGCGTTCGTCGGCATCTTTCTCGCCCGCATCTCGAAGGGCCGCACCATCCGCGAGTTCGTGGCGGTCGTGCTCGGAGTGCCGACCCTCGTCTTCAGCGTGTGGTTCACGATCTTCGGCGGCACGGCGATCAACTTCGACATGTTCAAGGGAACGAACATCGGCGAGCAGACCCTGGCCGACACCAATACCACGTTCTTCGCCGTGCTGGGCGAGCTGCCGCTCACCGGCATCACCTCCGTGCTCACGATCATCATGGTGATCGCCTACTTCGTCACCGGCGCCGATTCCAACACCTACGTGCTGAGCTCGCTCTCCACGCGTGGCGTGATGAACCCGCCCAGGACCGTGCTCGGCATCTGGGGCGTCCTGACCGGCGTGACCGCGATCGTGCTGTTGATCGTCGGCGGCTTGCAGGCGCTGCAGCAGGCGGCGATCCTCTCGGCGGTGCCCTTCACCGTGATCGTGGCGCTGCTCGGCATCTCCCTCGTCAAGGAGCTGCAGCGCGATCATCGCTTCGAGGGCCTGCACACGGTCACCCGCGACGAGCTGGATCAGGCGATCCAGGACTGACACGCACACCACCCATTCACCCAAGGTCGCTGAGACCCAGCACTTCAAAGGAACCGAAATGTCAGATACCACTCAGGCAGACGCGCAGCCGAAATACGGCACGTCTCTCATCCGCACCGAGCCGTTTGCGACCGAGCACATTCCCGTGGTCGAGCGCCACGGCCACCCACGCCACCAGTTCACCCTGTGGTTCGCGGCGAACATGGTGCTCGCGGTCATGGTCTCGGGCTTCTTCTCGTCGCTCTTCGGCCTCTCGGTGGTCCAGGGTCTCAGCGCCGTGGCGGTCGGCACGCTGCTCGGCGCGATCGTCATGGGCGTGCTCGCGGGCATCGGCACCAAGATGGGCGTGCCGCAGCAGGTGCAGGCTCGCGGCCCGATGGGCTTCTTCGCGAACTTCGTGCCCATCGCGGTGCTGACCG
>JAGQTL010000221.1 GCA_020439035.1 Leucobacter sp.
CTTCGCGGTGTTCTCGGGGCACAAGGCGCTCGGCCCGAACGGGATCGGCGTGCTCTACGGCCGCGACGACGCCCTGGCGGCGCTGCCCCCGTCGCGCACCGGCGGCAGCGCCATCACGCACGTCTCCATGGAGAGCGCCGAGTACATGCCGCCGCCCTACCGGTTCGAGCCGGGCACCCAGCCGGTCTCGCAGGCCGTCGGCCTCGGCGAGGCGGTCGCATTCAGCTCCGAAGTCGGCATGGACCGCGCCGCGGCCCGCGAGCACGAGCTGGTCGAACGGCTGGTCGCGGGCGTCCTCGAGACGCCGGGGCTGCGTCTGCTCGGCCCGCAGGGCGCGGAGGGCCGTGTCGCCCTCGCCGCGGTGTCGGTGGACGGGCTGCACGCGCACGACGTCGGGCAGTTCCTCGACGAGCAGGGCGTGCTCGTACGCGTCGGGCATCACTGCGCGCAACCGCTGCACCGCGCGCTCGGCATGGCATCCTCCACGCGCGCGAGCGTGCAGCTCACCACGACCGAGGAGGAGGTCGATCGGTTCATCGACGCCCTCCGCGGGGCGCAGAAGTACTTCGGAGTGGAGGTCGCCCGATGAGCTCGCTCGACAGCCTGTACCAGGAGCTGATCCTCGATCACGCGCGCAAGCCCGTGGGTCGCGGTGAGCTCGAGGCGCCCGAGGGGAGCCTCACCGCGTCGCACCACGAGTTCAACCCGAGCTGCGGCGACGAGCTGACGCTGAGCGTCGCGGTCGACCCGACCACCGGGCGCATCGAGCATCTCGCCTGGGAGGGGCAGGGCTGCTCGATCTCGATGGCTTCGGCGTCGGTACTCTCGCAGACCGTGCTCGACGAGAAGCTCACAATGGCCGAGGCGCGCGAGCGGATCGAGGCGTTCCGCGAAATGATCCAGTCGCGCGGCGGCAGCGAGCCCGACGAGGAGCTGCTCGGCGACGCCGTGGCGTTCCAGGGGGTGTCGAAGTTCGTGATGCGCGTGAAGTGCGCGATGCTTGGCTGGGTGGCGCTCGAGGCAGACCTGCACCAGGTCGAGGCCCAGCAGGCGTAGCCCCCGGCCGGTACCGGAACGCTTCGAGACCTGCTGACGCGGGCCTGGTCGGTGCGGTGGGGTGCGGTGCGATGCGGCGCGACGCTGCGCGGTTCCGCACGTGCGGTTCGGCTCGCACTGTTCGGCTCGCACGGTACGGCGGGCCCGGTACCGCTCGCCCGGTTCGGCGCGCACACCCGGCAGTTTTCCTGAACATCACCCGAGTTCGCACGACATCTGTGGACAACCGGGATTCGCGCGCCACCACCGCCCAGCATGGGTGGCATGACACCCACAGCCTCTTCCTCTCCCTCTCCCCCGACCGTGATCCGCTGTGCCTCGACGGCCGAGTTCCTGGCCGCGTTCCCCTTCGTGGTCGGCTTCACCGCGAGCGACAGCCTCTTCGTCATGCTCTTCCAGGGCAAGCGCTCGCGCCAGGTCATGCGCCTCGACCTCCCCGCACTCAACGACGCCCATGCCTGCACCGCGCTCATCGACTCCGTCTGCGAGCTGCTCCGCACGAGTGGCGCCGGCGCCGAGGGGCCGGCACTCGTCATCTCCACCCGAGCCCGTTTCGCGGATTCGGGGGCCGCGCCGGGGCAGGATTTCGCTCGCGCGATCCGGCGGCGGTTCCGGCGCGAGGGCTGGCGGTTGCGTGAGCTGGCGGTGATCGCATCGGATGGCTGGACCGGGCTCCTCGATCCCGCGGGATCGCGGCGTCCCCGGCCCCTCGCCGAGCTCGAGTCGAATGCGGTGCGCGCGCGCATTCCGTCGGCTCGCTCACCGCTCCCCGCGCTCGACGATCTCGGGGCCCTTCCCGCCGCCGATCCGCGGCGCGCCGCCGCTGTGGTCTCGGCGCTCGCACAGCTCGATGCTCGTGGGCAGGAGCATGCCGCGGAAGCCGTCGTGTCGGGCGGACGGGGCGGAGCGGGCGTGCCGGGCGTACCGGGCGACCCAGGTGACGCGGACGTACCGGGCGACGCGAGTAAAGCCGGCTCGATCTTCGCGGCGGGCGCAGCGCCGTGCGCGTCTCCGACCTGGCTCGGTGGCATCGCCCGCGTTGCCGAGGCATGCTTCACCGGCGCGGGGAGGCCCGAACCGCAACTGGTCGCGCGCCTGATCCGAGCCGCCGAGGATCCGGATCAGTGGCTGGTGCTGGTACTCACGGCGATGAGCCGCGCCGCGTTCGTGATCGAGCTGCTCGAGGCGGGCTCCGTCGATCCGCTGCTGCGTACACCGGTGCTCGGCGCGGCCGGCACGGAGTCGCTCGGTCGCGGATCCCCGCCTGCCCAGAAGCCGGCGGGCGACGCGCAGCTCCTGCTGCACGATCTCTCGAGCTACCAGCTCGATCCGAAACGCCTCGAACTGCTCATCGACGTGCTCGGAGACGCGGCCGCGCACACGCCGAGCGGGCGGCGCAGCGGCCTGCTGGCGCTGCTCGCCTGGGCATGGTGGGTGCGAGGCATGGGATCGGTTGCCGGCGCGATCGCCGACGAAGCCGCACGGCTGAGCCCCACGGACGCGTCGGCGACACTCGTTCGGCGGCTCGTGGCGCAGCCGGCGTTGTGGCTGCACGATCCCGCGCTCCTCGATGCGGCATGAGTCGCGAGCGCGAACGGGCGCAGCCGGGCGAACGGTCAGGCGATTCGCCCGGCGAGCCACCAGCCGAACGCGACGAGCACGACGGCGAGACCGAACTGGCCGAGCCCGTTGGCCACGGCCGCCCCCCACCGGCGTTCTCGGGCGAGGCGCACCGTCTGCGTGCTCGCGGTCGAGAACGTCGTGTACCCGCCGAGAAACCCGAGCGCGGTCGCGAGTTCCCAGGAATCAATGCCCGGGGATCCTCCGGCGATCGGCAGCTCGACCAGGCTGCCCGCGACGAATCCGATCACGAGCGAACCGCTGAGGTTCACGGCGATCGTGCCCCAGGGCAGGTTTCCGCCCGAGCCGGCCCGGCGTGCGATGGCCGAGGACACCGCGCCGTCGAGGAGGAACCGGCACACGGCGCCGAGTCCGGCGGCGAGCGCAGCGATCACATGCAGCAGCATCGGCTCAGGCATCCGACTCACCGCCGCCTCGGGAACGCCTCTTGGCGGCCCCCGCGAGCATCATGCCGAGCAGCGCCGCGAGCGCACCGCCCAGCACAGATCCGAGGCCGTACGCGAGTGCGAGCCAGAGCTCCCCAGTATCCGCGAGCGCCGTCGACGCGAGCGCCAGCGAACTGTAGGTGGTGAACCCGCCGAGCAGGCCCGCACCCCACAACAGTCGCGCCCGCGCTGCCGCGCGGGAGTCGTTCCCGGCGAGCGCATCGAGCAGCAGACCCAGCGCGAATGCGCCCAGCAGATTCGCGACGAGCACCGCGAGCGGCACCGGGGCGCCGGGTGGGATGCTCGCCACGAGCGCCTCACGGGCTCCGCCCCCGAGCACTCCGCCCGTGAACACGAGCGCGACGGCTCCCGGCCGCAGCCACTCGCTCCGCGCGCGCATCCCTCTGTCGACCACTCCCCTATTCTGCACCCGGGGCGAACCTGCGATCGTTCACGCTCGGGCGTGCGCTCGTGCCAGCCGAACAGGTGGGCGGAGCGGGTCAGCGCAGTAGGCCAGCCGAGCAGATCAGCTGAGCAGGTCGGCCATCTGCTTCGCGACGATCTCGGTCGCCTTCTTGGGACTGAGCCGGGCGAGCCGATCCAGCATCGCGGCGTCGCTGCCGATGGTCGCGCGGAACTTCCCCTTTTCGAGCGCATCGACGATCACGCGGCCGGCCTCGGATGGCGCCGTCATCTTGTGCTTCGGGGCCTCGGCGGAATCGGCATCCGCCGTGATCGCGACACCGGAGTTCTGCGCAATGTTCGTGCCGATCGCGCCCGGGAAGATCACCGTGACCGCGACGTTCGTGCCCAGCAGCTCGGCGTAGAGCGCCTCGGTGAGCAGCATCACCGCGGCCTTCGAGGCGCCGTAGACCGCCTGGCCCGGCACCGGCGCGTAGCCGCCCATGCTCGAGACGTTGAGGATCGAGGCCTGCCGCCGTTCGACCAACTCCGGCAGGAACGCCTTGACCATGTTGATCACCCCCCAGAAGTTGACGTTCATCACCTTCTCGATCTCGCTGAACGGCAGGTCGATCACCTTCACGAACTGCTGGATCACGCCCGCGATGTTGAGCAGGCCGTCCACCTGGCCGTGCTCGGCGATCACCTGCGCGGGCAGGGCCGCGGTCGCCTCGCGATCGGTGATGTTGACGACGTGCTGGGTGAACCGGTCACCGGCGTTCGCGAGCGCGGCCGTCTGCTGCAGCCCGTCGGCGTTCAGGTCGATCCCCGCAACGCGGGCCCCCTTCGCCAGGAGCTGAAGCGTGACCTCCCGCGCAATGCCGTTGCCGGCTCCGGTCACCGCGAATACCTTGCCGTTGACGTCCATCGTTGCCCTCCCGAGCGTTATCCGCCCGCCGGTGCGGGCTGCGTACTTCCAGTCTCTCGCGGGAACGGGGCTCGGTCGCCATCGCTGTGCCGCATGCTCTAGGGTATTGCCGAACAGCACCGCGACGTGCGTGTTTCGCACAGTCGCCTCGAAGGAGCGGAGGAACCCAGTGAAGGGCTTCAAGGAATTCATCATGCGCGGCAACGTGGTCGAGCTGGCCGTCGCCGTGATCATCGGCGCCGCGTTCACCTCGATCGTCAACGCGCTCGTCGACGGTGTCTTCAACCCCATCATCGCGGCGATCTTCAACGCCGACGAGATCAACCAGGCGGTGCTGCAGCTCGGGCCGGTCTCGCTCGGCATCGGCGCGGTCATCGGCGCCATCATCAACTTCCTGCTCATCGCGCTGGTCGTCTACTTCGTCATCATCGCCCCCATGAACAAGCTGAACGAGCGCGCGTACGTGAAGAAGCACGGGCACAAGCCGAGCGAAGAGGAGGCCGCACCGAGCGAGGCCGACCTCCTCGCCGAGATCCGCGATCTGCTCGCCACCCGCGAGGGCGGGTCCGCCGCGAAGTAGACGCACCGCGATACCCGGCGCTGCGCCGCGCTACGCTGGGACGGTGAGGGAGATCGTGGTCAGCGCCGTCGTGATGCGCGATGACCACGGTCGGGTGCTCGTCGTGCGCAAGCGCGGCACGTCGATGCTGATGCTGCCCGGAGGCAAGCCGGAGCCGGGTGAGAGCCCGGCCGACACCGCCCTGCGCGAGTTCGCCGAGGAGCTGGGGGTGGGACTCGATCCGCAATCGCTGCGGTTGCTCGGCGAGTTCCGCGCCCCGGCTGCGAACGAGCCGGGCCACACGGTGGTGGCGCACGTCTTCGAGCATCCCCATGTCGAAGGCGTGAGTGCGAACGCCGAGATCGACGCACTCGAGTGGGTGGATCCCTCCGCGAGGCGCCCGGATTTCGCACCGCTGAACACCGAGGTCGTCTTCCCGATACTCCTCCCTGTTACCCGGTCGCACAATGCGAGACAATAGAGGCATGGAGCAAGACGAGAACCCGATCGTGATTCTGAATGAAGACGAGTGCTGGGAGCGTCTCGCGCAAAACAACGTCGCACGGATTGCAACGCACGTGGCCGACGTGGTGGACATCACTCCGTTGAACTACATTGTCGACGACTCGACGCTCGTCTTCCGCACGGCTGCGGGCAACAAGCTGAACGAGCTGACTATCAACAGCTCGGTCGTGTTCGAGACCGACCAGTTCGACGACGAGCGCGGCTGGAGCGTCGTGGTTCACGGCGAGGCGAAGGTACTCGAGACCGAACGCGAGATTCTCGAGGCCGAGAAGCTGCCTCTCCGGCCGTTCGTCCCGACGATCAAACCCGTCTTCGTGCGGATCATTCCGACACGCATCACTGGCCGCATCTTCCGCTTCGGCGAAGAGCCGCGCCAAGAGGACCAGCAAGACGGCTGAACCCCGCGAAGGCGGCGGCGCAGCGTTTGCGCGCTTTGCAGCGATGGTCAGCGGACCCGCACGAGTATGGGTAAGATTGAGGGGTTGCCCCGGCGTGCCGGGAAGACAACGGGCTGTGGCGCAGCTTGGTA
>JAGQTL010000222.1 GCA_020439035.1 Leucobacter sp.
CCGAGGCCGCCGCCGCGCTCGCGACCGGCCTCGTGCGTCACTGGCGGGCGGGCCGCGAAGGCCTCGGCCGCACCCGGTACCGGCTGGCCGCGGTCGACGGCGCACCGCTGCCGCTCACCGAGGCGGATCATTTCGCACCGCACCCGGAATGCGGCTGCGGCCTGATTCTGTCGTCCGAGCAGCGGATCGCCGCATGAGCGAGTCGGCTGCGCGTCAGTGGAGCCCCGCCTCGGCGAGGAATCGCGAGGGGATCCGGGCTCCGCGAGCCCCTCCGGCCGAGCCCGAGATGCGCAGTGCGTCGCGCGCGCGCGTGAACGCCACGTAGGCGAGCCGACGCTCCTCGTCGATCGCGGCGTCGCTCTGAGCGTGCACGATGGGCAGCAGCCCCTCGCTCATGCCGATCAGGTGCACGAGCGACCACTCCAGCCCTTTCGCGGCGTGCACGGCGCTCAGCGTGACCGACTCGAGCGAGGGCTCGTGGTGCGCGCGCGCCCGGGCGGAGAGCTCCGCACTGAAGGTCTGCACCGTCGTGCCGGGAGGCTGCTCGTCGACCAGCGAGAGAATGGCGTTCAGCGCCTGCCATTTCTCCCGCGCGGCGCCGCCCTCCGGCGGCTCGGATCGCCAGCCGCAGACCCGGAGCGCATCGCTGACGATCTGGAAGAGCGGTCGCGCGTCGGCCACCTTCGCCTGCCCCCGCAGCACCATCACCGCCTGGCGCACTTCGGCGCGGTCGAAGAAGCGCTGGGCACCATGCACGCGCGCGTCCGTGCCGGCGCGCTGCAGGGCGGCCTCGAGCGCCGCGGATTGCGCGTTCGTACGATACAGCACCGCGATCTCCGACGCCGGAGTCCCGCCCGAGATCGCGTCGCGGACGGAGGCGGCGACCGCGTCGGCTTCGTCCTGGTCGGTCGCGAACCACTCGAAGCTCGGCCGAGCGGCGAAGGCCCGCGAGTCCGGCGATCCGGATGCGCCGCGATCGGCGGCACCGTCCGGGCCGCGCATCGCGTGGAGCGCGAGCGCCCCGGCCTGCCCCCGCATGAGCCGATTGGCCACCTGCACGATCGGCTCGGTCGAGCGGTAGTTGCGCTCGAGCCGGAACTCCTGGGCGTTCGGGAACTCCTGCCCGAAGCGGAGCAGGTACGAGCCGCTCGCCCCGGTGAAGCCGTAGATCGTCTGGCTCGCGTCGCCGACGACGCAGACGTCGTCCCGATCACCGAGCCACACGCGCATGAGCGCGTGCTGCAGGGGGTTGACGTCCTGGTACTCGTCGATCGTGAAGAAACGATAGCGCTCGCGCAGTTGCACCGCCGCCCGCGGCTCGGTTTCGAAGAGGCCGGTCGCGAGGATCAGCACGTCTTCGAAGTCGATCTGCCGCCGCTCCTCGAGCACCGCGCCATAGCGTTCCTGCATCTCAAGCAGTTGCTCGGCGCTCAGGCCCGTCGGGAGCGCGCGCGCCCCGGGTCGCTCCGGATCGAACAGCGCCGCATAGCTGTCGAGGCCCAGCATCGAGTTCTTGCGCCACTCGATCTCGGCAGCCACATCGCGGAGCGTCTCGACCGGGAGCTTCAAGCGGAGCGACTCGGCGACCTGCGCGAGCACGGTGGCCTTGCCGCCCCCGAGCAGTTGCGGGGCGCTGCCCCCGACCAGCTGCGGCCAGAAGTATCCGAGCTGGGCGAGCGCCGCCCCGTGGAATGTCTGCGCGTTGACGCCGGCCGCACCGAGCGCGTGCAGCCGAGCTTGCATCTCGCCCGCGGCCTTGCGCGTGAAAGTCACGGCCAGCACGCGTTCCGGAGCGTAGGCTCCCGTGCTCACCCCGTGCGCGATGCGATGCGTGATCGTGCGGGTCTTCCCCGTGCCCGCGCCGGCGAGCACGGCGATCGGCCCGCGCAGGCACTCGGCGATCCGCCGCTGGTCGGGATCGAGTCCGGCGAGCAGGTCCTCAGCCACCCGCGCTCGCTCCCTCCTCCAGCCAGCGCGCGATCAGCCAGCCGGCGATCGACATGCGCCCGGGCAGGCGGATGCCGGGCGGCAGGTCAAGCAGTTCCTCGCGGCTGAACCAGCGGAGCTCGGAGAGCTCGTGCGGATCGGGCACGAGCGCTTCCGGGTCCTGGCCCTCGGCCAGCCTCGCGCTGAAGCCGAGCATGAACGACCTCGGGAACGGCCACGGCTGCGAAGCGACGTAGCGCGGGTCGCGCAGACGCAGGCCCGACTCCTCCGCGACTTCGCGCAGCACCGCCTCTTCGGCGGACTCCCCCGCGTCGATGAAGCCGGCGAGCAGCGAGAATCGGCCCGTCTCCCACAGCACGTTCGAGCCGAGCAGCAGACGATCCTCGTGCTCGATGCGCACGATGACCACGGGATCCATGCGCGGGAAGTGTTCGCCGCCGTCCGCGTCCCGTCGCGCCCAGCCGCCGTTGACGGGCGTCGTCGCGGCGCCATCGCGCGCCGAGAACAGCGAGGATTCATGCCAGGCGAGGATCGCGAGCGCCGCCGCCATCGTCTCGCTCTCCGCGGGATCGAGCAACGCACCGAACTCGAGGGGCGTTCCCCACCCTCCGAGCGGTTCCGCCCCGTACGGCTGCTCGGCCGTCGATTCGACGGCGAAGACGGGCCGGCCGGCGAGCCGGCCGAGGTAGATGTGCGCCTCGGTGCGCGGCCCCGCCACGGGCACGAGGTCGAGCGCAGCCCGATCCTTCGTCCGCTCACGGAAGGCCACATCACGGCCCCGCACGCGCAGCAGTCGGGCCCCGGGATCGGCCCAGGCACGATCGAGCGCCCCCTCGTCGAGGCGCGTCGAACCATCGCGATCGAGGTATCCGCCCGTGAGCGGCGGGTGTACCCGACGTGCCATCCGACTGCCTCCTTCCGCGCCGCCCGTGAGCGAATGTGCGAAGCCCATCGACGTGCGCGTGGCGTGCGCGCGGTGAGCCGTACCCTGCCTACGCTGTCAGTATGCCGAGCACCCCACTCACTCTAGCCGCGCTGGCGACCTCGGCCGTGCCGGGGCTCGATGTCGTCGCCGTCCGCGAGCACAGCTACGGCGGCGAGGGCTCCTACGCGACGGCTGTCCTGACCACACCGGACGACGAGGTGATCATCCGCGTGCCGCGCGACCCGGCCGCCGAGGTACGGCAGTCGGCCGAGATGCTCGGCCTCTCGGCACTCACCGAGGGCGCGCGTTCGGCGCTGCCGTTCGACGTGCCCGAGACGCTGGGGATCACGCGGGCGGGCGACACGCGAGCCGTCGTTTCGACGTTCCTTCCCGGCGGTCTGATCTCGGTCGAAGACCTCGAGGCCGATGCCCTGCTCGTGCAGCCGATCGCCGAGGCGGTGGGGGCGATCCACCACCTGCCGACGTCGCTGGTGCACCAAGCCGGCCTGCCAATGCGCAGCGCGGATGACGTGCGCGACGATGCCACCCGGATCGTCGAGCGCGCCGCCGGGACCGGGCTGCTGCCGGGTGTCGTGCAGGCCCGCTGGTCGGACGCCCTCGCCGCGGCGCGGCTGTGGGATTTCGCACCGACCGTGATCCACGGCTCGCTCGATGCCGGCCAGTTGCTGATCGCGGATGACCGGATCGTCGGCGTGCTGGGCTGGGATCGTTTCGGCGTCGGCGACCCCGCAGTGGATCTCGCCTGGCTGCTCGCGGCCGACGCCGACGTGTTCGACGCGGTGCTCGCCCGCTACCTCCGGGGTTCGGCGGGCGGAGCCGCCGCGGCCTTGCGCGCGCGAGCTCGTTTCACGCACGAGCTCGAGGTGGCGCGCTGGCTGCTCCACGGCGTGGAGACGCACGACGATGCGGTGATCGCCGACGCCGTCGCGATGCTGGATCGCCTGGTGGATCGCTTGAACCGGCTCGATGGGTCGGAGGCCGAACGCCCGCCGGCACCCGCCTCCGTCACGGAGGTCGTGCGCATGCTCGACGAGACTCCCCCGCTCCCCGATGACCCCCGCAGCGAGACCGCCGAGTACGATGCGCTCGACGAGGAGCGCGTCTTCACGAGCGACGCCGATTTCGCGGACGACGGGCCCCTGGTCACCGACCCGGACGCCGCCGATGTGCTGAGCGGTGAACCCGGCAGTGAACCCGGCGGCGAACCCGGCAGCGAGCCGGGAGGCGGCGCGCGCTGAACCGGTCGCGAGATCGTGTCAGCCTGCTGACGCGCGTTCCGCGGCGGCGATCCAGAGCGCTTCGAGTTCATCCAGGCTGCGCGTGCCCTCGCCCCTGAGTTCCTGGCCTTCGGCGACGTAGAAGAGCGACACGTCGATCGCGCGCGGATCAATGTCCGCCCAGCGCGCGTACGCGTGGCGGTAGAGGTCGAGCTGGAGGAAGCGCGACTCGCGCTCTGCCGTGCTCGTCGGCATACGACCCGACTTCCAGTCGACGATCTCGTACCGCGCCGCGTCGCCTTCACCCTCGCGGTAGATCGCATCGAGTTTGCAGACCAGCCGACGGCCCGCGAAAGGGAGCGTGACCTCGAGTTCGACGGCGATGGGCTGACGGTCCGCCCATCGCGAGCGCTCGAAGTTCTCAATGAGCGGTTCGAGTTCTCTCTCGAGGTCGAGGTCGGCGCGGCCGGGGTCCCATTCCTCGGGGTCGAAGCCGAAGAGCGGCAGCGCGGTGCCGATGGCGGTCGTCGCACGGCGTTCGACCCACTCGTGGAACCGGTTCCCGACCCGCGTACGGCGGAACGGCCGCCCGGGCACGGGGCGCAAACGGTGCCGCTCGGCCGCTTCGGGATCCTCGATGAATTCGTGGAAGGTCGACGCGGTGATGCGCGTCGGCGGCGGGGCCGATGGGAGCTCGCGCCGGCGCTGGGCTTCGCGCTCGGCGAGCAGCAGGCGCACGACGGGGTCGCCCGGCTGCGATTCGGGTTCGTATTCGTCGAGCGTCAGACGCACGGCATCGGCCGCGCGGAAGACCGCCTCGGCGCGGTGGCCCAACGGGTCGAGCGGCCACTGCGCGGCGAATTCCTCGTGCTCGCTCGGATCCGAGTCGTACTCGCTGGCGGTGGGCAGGCCGGCGAGCAGCCCCCGTTCCTCCAGTTCGAGCAGGTACTCCGACGGCGGGCGCGCGTTCTTCTGGCCGCCCCAGAACGAGCCGCTCAGAAGCAGCCGACTCGCCGACCTCGTGATCGCGACGTAGCCGACACGGCGCTCCTCGGTGGCTGCATACTCCTTCAACTCATCCGCGTAGTCGGTGAGCCGGTCGCGGAGCTCCTTCTGCGTCGAGGCGATCCGCCAGTTCAGCTGCGGCCGGGAGGCAGCGTCACCGCGAAGCTCGTCGGGAAGCCGTCCCGTGCGCAGCCAGCCGGTCCCTTCTCTCGGCCGCCCGGGGAACTCGCCCTCGACGAGCCGGGGCACGGCGACGATATCCCACTCGAGCCCTTTGGCTCCGTGCGCCGTGATCAGCTGCACCGTGCCGGGCACCGGCGCGGGCACGTGCTCGGCGACCTCGTCCGCCTCGGTCGCCCGTTCGATCCAATCGAGCAGCGAGGGAAGCGTGCCCAGGGTGTCGGTGGCGATGAAATCCTCGACCAGCGCCGTGAACGCGTCGATATTCGCGAGCGCTGCCGCACTGCCGCCGTGCGCGTGGACCTCATTAGCCTCCAGCTCGATATCAATGCGCAACGCGCGCACGACGGCGCCGATGAGTTCGATGATGTCGCCGCCGACTCCGCGGCGCAGAGCCGCGAGCATCTCCCCCGCATCGCGCAGCCGATCGAGCCCCGCATCCGTGAGGCGCGCGAGCGCCGGATGATCCCGATCCTTCGTCACCGCCAGCTGATCGAGCGCATCGATCAGCGTGAATTCACGATCCGGGTCGGGGAGCACGCGATCCGCGTCGCGATCCTCTGGGCTGAGACGCTGCTGTGCGATATCGCGTTCCGAGAACCAGCGCGCCGCACTTCGGAGCCCCGCGAGGTCCGCGACCCCCAGCCGGAACCGCGGGCCCGCCAGCAGCCGGATCAGATCGCCGCCCGCATCCGCGTACCAGATGCAGCGCAGGGCGCTCACGATATCGGTGATCTCGGGCGTGCCGAGCAGTCCGCCGAGACCGACGATCCGATTGGGCACTCCGGCTTCCGTGAGTGCGGCCGAGAAGCGGGCCATGTGACGGCGGGTGCGAAGGATCACCGCCGCGCTCGGTTCCTCGCCGTGCTCCGCCAGGTGCGCCGCGCGGGCGTCGCGCATCCACTCCGCCACCCGCCGGCGCTCCTCGTGCACCGTCTCGGGGTAGCACCATTCGATGCGTCCCGTGCTCGCGCCGGGTCGCGGCCGGAGCTCGGGCACATCGATGGCCGACCCCGCGCGCAGCGGCGACGAAAGCGCGTTCGCCGCGTCGAGCACCGCTGCCGGGTTGCGCCAGCTGATCGAAAGCGTCAGTGTGGCCGAACTCGGGGTGGCCGAGCTCGGGGCCGCAGGGTTCGTTCCCTCCGAGCCGCTCCGTGCCCGGAAGTCGGCGTGGAACGAGCGCAGCCCTTCGGCCGAGGCGCCGCGCCACCCGTAGATCGACTGATGCGGGTCGCCGACGGCCATAACCGGAGCACCGGCGAAGATCATCGACAGCAGGCGCGTCTGAGCCACCGACGTGTCCTGGACCTCGTCGAGCAGCACGGCGCGGTGGCGACGGCGCAGGAGCGAGATCGCGTTCGGCGACCGCTCGAGGGCCCGCATCGCGAGGGCGAGCTGATCCGAGAACTCCATGAGGCCGCGCCGCCGCTTCTCCGCGGCGAACTCGCGTGCGAGACGAGTGATGATCCTCATCTCGTGCTGATTCGCGACGGCCTCGCGGATGGCCGCGTACACTTTCCCTTCCGGCTTCTTCTCGTTGTAGGGCAAGTCGACCACGCGGACGAACTCCGCGACCACCTGGTCCACTCGCTCGAGCGAGGTCAGGTGGTCGGCCACCGCGTGATCGAGGCTGATCGTGTGCTGCACGAGCTTGGCGATGCTCAACTCGCTGGTCGCGAGCTCGGGATCCTCGCTCCTGAGCACCACGTCTCGCCCGATGCGCCATGCCGTCGCTTCATCGATGATGGCCGCTCCCAGTGGGATCCCGGCGGCGATCCCGTACTCCTGCAGCAGGCCCGCGGCGAAGGAGTTGTACGTGCTGACCTCCGGCAGCTCCAGGCCATCGGCCAGGAGCTCGTTCAGTTCCGCGGCACGGGCCGCCTCCAGCGGACCGAGCCGCCCGCGCTCCGCGGCATCAGTGAGCCGATGGCCGAACGTGTGCAGTCTGCCGGTGATCCGCTCGCGCAGTTCGCCGGCGGCCTTGCGCGTGAAGGTGAGGCCGAGCACCTGGTCGGGCGCGACGATCCCGTTGGCCACGAGCCAGACCACGCGATTCGCCATCGTCTCGGTCTTGCCGCTCCCGGCGCCGGCGATCACGAGCGCACTCCCCGTGAGCGGGTGCTCGATCACGGCTTGCTGCTCGTCGGTCGGCGCCAGCACCGGTTTCGGCGGTTCCGCGAGCAGTTCCGCGATCCGAAGCGCGGAGAAGACCGCAGTCGGAGCGCCGTGGACGGTAGGTTCGGTGGACGAAGCGGAGGTCATGCGAAACTCACCGCCGGAACGATGTGGATTCTGCAGTCACCGCGCTGGAACGGATCCGCGCAATGGTGGTCGATACGGGCGGTGAAGGTTCCCGCGGCCATGACCCGAGCGATCTCGACCACGCGCTCCACGAACGCCTCCCGCGCCTCATCGTCGAGCGGGGGTTGCGCCCGCTCGGTGAACGGGCGCGAGCCGGCAGCCTTCGGATGCACGAAGAGCAACCGGGCGCCTCCCGTCCGTACCGCCTCGCCCGCGTGCTCGCTCCCCTCGACCGCGGCGTCGAACGCGCCCATCATGATGCCGAGCTGATAGGCCTGGAGCTGCGCGTGCAGCGACGTCTCCGGGCCGGTCGGCGGTTTCGTTCCGGTCTTCAGGTCGACCACGGAGACTTCCAGGCCGGCATCCGTCGACCGGCCCTCGAGGCGATCCGCGATACCTCGCAGTTCAGCCCGGCCCAACGAAATACTGAAGCTCTCCTCGCGTCCGAGCAGCCGGCGGTCCGAGGCTTCGAACTCGCGCAGATACTCGGCGAGCCCGATCGCCATCTTCCCGGCCGTGCGCCGCATGCGCTCCGATTCCCATTCCGCGGCGAACGGGAGCTTGCGCCACTCACTCATGATCGACGCGACCAGGGCGTCGACATCGTGCCCCGGCACCGTTTCGAACGCGTGATGCACGAGCGTGCCGAGACTCATCTCGACGCTGCCGGCGCCGCCCCCGAGGGCGCCGACCGCCCAGTTGAGCGGGCACGTCTCCGCTCGCTTCATCTGCGACGGGCTCACCGGCACCCGCACCTCGGGCTCGTCGAGCGGGTAGAACGGGCCCTCCGTGCTCGGCGGGAGCACGCCGTACCATTCGTCCGGGTGCGCGCCGGGGACTCCTGCGGAGGCGAGTTCGGCGAGACTCCGCCGAGCCTCGAGATCCTCCGGATCGGCCACCACTCGGCGCCGCATCTCGGCCGTCGCCCCCCGAAGGGTCAGCCGCGCGCTCGGCAGGTCGCGGGCGGCATGCGCTCGCCCGAACCCGAAGAACGGCCCGGGGTCGTGCTCATCATCGTCGATCGAGACGACGAGCAGTTCCCGCCGCGCGCGGGAGCACGCCTGCGCGAAGAGCCGGAGCTCGTCATGGATGGTGTCGCGGCGCGACGGATCGGAGGCCCCGCCGCCGCGCAGCCAGCGTTCGAGCGCGACCGCTCCGAGCAGGGAGCCGCGCGACCGCGTGTTCGGCCACGCGCCGTCCTGTACCCCGATCACCACGACCAGATCGAACTCCCGCCCGACCGCGCCTTGCGGCGTGGTCACGGTGACGGCATCGCGTTCGGCACGTCGAGCCAGCGAATCCTCGGGCACCGCGCTCTCGAGCAGGTCGGAGAGCAGGCTGCCGATGGGCTGCTCGCTGGCCTGCTCCTCGTGCCGTTGCAACGCGTAGAAGAGTTCCATCACCGCGTCAAGCGCGCGACTCGCCTCGTCCGCGTGGTGGCCGCGCCCGCGCAGCGCCTCGCGCTGCCACTCCTCCGCGAGCCGCGCGCCGTCCCAGAGCGCCCACAGCGCCTCGCGCGGGGTCCCTCCGGCCTCGGCGGCCGCGGTTCCCGCGGCCGCCAGGCGGCCGAGCCGTCGGAGTGCTCGCCCGGCGCGGCTGTCGATGA
>JAGQTL010000223.1 GCA_020439035.1 Leucobacter sp.
CTTCTCCTTCTCCGGGCTGAAGACCTCGGTCGCGCGCTGGGTGGAGAAGGCCGAGGCCGCGGGCCGCGAGATCCCGGTCGCCGACGTCGCCGCGAGTTTCCGCGAGGCCGTCGCCGATGTGCTCACGAGCAAGGCCATCGCGGCGTGCCGCGACCTCGGCGTGCCACGCTTGCTGCTCGGCGGCGGCGTCGCGGCGAATGCCCGGGTGCGCGAGCTCGCGGCGGAGCGTGCGCGCGGGGCGGGCGTCGAACTGCGGGTGCCGCCGCTCTCGCTCTGCACCGACAACGGCGCCATGATCGCGTCGCTCGGCGCGCAACTGGTGGCCGCGGGCCACGCGCCGTCGGGGCTCGACTTCGGCGCCGATTCGACGCTGCCGGTGACGCAGATCCAGTGCTAGCGGCGCGGGCTCAGAGCAGCCCGGTATCCATGAAGCGATCGTCGTGCTTTCGCGGCTCGATGCGGCCGTCGGTGTTGTTCGTCAGCATCCAGAGCGTGCCGTCCGGTGTCAGTGTGACATCTCGGATGCGCCCGTACTCCTCGACGAAGTAGCTCTTCTGCCTCCCGAGGTTCTTCAGGGGCACGACGCGCACGCGCTGGCCGCGCAGATTCGCGATGTAGATCCTGCCGTTCGCAATCGCGATGCCGCTCGGGCTCGCCGCCCACGGCGCCCACTGCTGCACCGGGTCGATGTAGCGGCTGTCGCCCGCGATGCCCTCGACCACGGGCCAGCCGTAGTTGCCGCCGGCCTCGATCACGTTCAACTCATCCCACGTGTCCTGCCCGAACTCCGAGGCGTACATCGTGCCGTCGTCGTCCCACGCGATGCCCTGCGGGTTGCGGTGCCCGTAGCTGTAGACGGGCGATCCGGCGAACGGGTTGTCCTTCGGCACCTTGCCCTTCGGCGTCAGCCTGAGGATCTTGCCGCCGAGGCTGCCGAGGTCCTGGGAGATGCCGGGCCGACTCGCGTCGCCCACCGTCACGTAGAGCATGCCGTCGGGGCCGAAGGCGAGGCGCCCGCCGTTGTGGTTGCCGGCGCTCGGCAGCCCGTCGATCACCGTCTTCGCCCTGCCCAGCACCAGCGCGCCGGGCGAGCCGCTCAGCGCGAAGCGCTGCACCCGGTTGCCATTCTTCGCCGTCGAGTAGGCGTAGAGCTGCGTGCCCGGCGGCAGCGCGCCGTCGGCCCCCGCGGCCGCACCGTCGGGCAGCAGCACCGCAAGGCCGAGGAGGCCGCCCTCACCGCCGTGGACGATACCCCGGATGGTGGCGATCTCGCGCTGCGAGCCGTCGGGCGCGAGCTCGAGGATCCGCCCGCTGTCGCGTTCGCTCACGAGCGCGCTCTCGCCGGCGAAGACGACCGACCACGGAGCCGTGAGGCCGAGCGTCGTCTCACGCGCGGCCGGCGCCTCGGGCGGCACCGGGTCGGGCGGCGAGAGGCTCGGTTCGGGCACGGGGTCGACCTCGGGGGTCGGATCCGCGATCTGCGCCGCGGGCCCGCTCGCCCCGGCGCACCCCGTGAGGGCGAGCAGCACCGCGAACCCCGCCAGGGCCGCGACGCGAGGGATGGACCGTGGCCCCATGCCGACCTCCTCCACCTTCGTTGCCGTCACCATACGCGATGAACCTCGATGCCGGCGCAGGTAACGTTTCGGTGCGCGGAACCGCGTGCTCGCGGCGGTGGTACTTGCGCGAGCGGCTCGGTGCGGTAGCCTCGGGATGCGGGGAATGGCCCCCGGGTATTCGCAGCAGATCCGTGAAGAGGTACGCACGAATGACGACGACGATGTCGGATGCGACGAGAGAAACCGCAGCAGGTCCGGATGAGGCGGAGGGCGCGGTCGTACTCGACCGGGTGACGAAGCTCTACGGATCGGCTGCCGCGGTGGACGACTTCTCGCTCGAGATCCGGGCGGGGGAGTTCCTCTCGCTGCTCGGGCCCTCGGGCTGCGGCAAGACGACCACGCTCAGGATGATTGCGGGCTTCGAGCAGCCCGACCGCGGCGACATCCGCATCTCGGGCAAATCGATGCTCGGGATCCCCCCGTACAAGCGCAACGTCAACACGGTATTCCAGGCGTACGCGCTGTTCCCGCACATGACGGTCGCCCAGAACGTGGCCTACGGGCTGCAGGAGCGGAGGGTGCCGAAGGCGGAGGTGCGCGAGCGCGTTGCCGAGGCGCTCTCGATGGTGCAGATGCGCGAGTTCGCGGATCGCAAGCCGACCCAGCTCTCGGGCGGCCAGCAGCAGCGCGTGGCGCTCGCCCGCGCCCTCGTGAATCGGCCGAGCGTGCTGCTGCTCGACGAGCCGCTCGCCGCGCTCGACCGGAAGCTGCGCGAGGAGATGCAGCTCGAGCTGAAGCTGATCCAGGCGAAGCTCGGCATCACGTTCGTGTTCGTCACGCACGACCAGGGCGAGGCGCTCTCGATGAGCGACCGCATCGCCGTCATGCGAGAGGGCCGGATCGAGCAGCTCGCGGATTCGACGACGATCTACAGCCACCCCGTCTCCGCCTACGTCGCGTCGTTCGTGGGGCAGCAGAACTTCTTCGAGGGCACGGTCTCGGGCGACGGTGCGAGCGTCGCGGGCGAGTACGGCCTGCTGCGCCCGGCGGAGAGGATCACGTCGGTCGCCCCGGGTGAGCGCGCGCGCGTCGCGGTGCGCCCCGAGTTCGTCGAGATCACCGCCGATCGGCCCGAGGCCGCTGCGAACGCCGTCGAAGGCAAGGTGATCGGGGTCTCCCACCTCGGCGAGACGCAGCAGTTCCTGGTGCAGCTCGGGCCCGACGCCTCGCTCATCTCGCGCCTCCCGACCCCGAACGCGCCGGCCGTGAACATCGGCGATCGCGTCTGGTGCTCGTGGCGCCCCGACTCGGTGCAGGTCTTCTCCGAAGACGAGTCTGTCGACGATCACGGCTTCACGAAACCCCCGACGACCACGGCAATCCCGACGAAGTAACCACGAAGTGACAAGAGAGAAGTACGAGGCAGCACGATGACCGAACACACCCCCATCCGAATCCTGGCCGACCAGACACAGCTCCCCGCCGTGGTTGCGACGCTCTCGCGCCGCCGTCTGCTCTCCATGACCGCGATCGTGGGCGGCACCGCGCTGCTCGCCGCGTGCTCTCCCGGCGGAGCGCAGGGCGGCGCCGACGCCTCGGCCACCGCGACCGGCGGCCCGCTCGAGAACGAGCTGTCGATCTTCACGTGGGGCGATTACGACGCGCCCGAGGTGCTCGAGGGCTTCACCGCCGATATGGGCCCGAAGATCATCGTCGATTCCTACGGCTCGAACGAGGAGATGATCTCGAAGCTGATCGCGGCGAAGGGCACCTCCGGCTACGACATCCTCGTGCCGACGGGCGTCTACATCCCGCAGCTCATCGAGAACAACCTGCTGATGAAGCTCAACATGGATTTGATCCCGAACATCGAGCACATGGATCCCGAGTTCCTGAACCTCGCGTGGGATCCGAACGGCGAGTACTCCATTTGCAAGGCCTGGGGCACCACCGGCTTCATCTACGACAAGACCGTGGTGAAGCGCGAGCTGAAGACCTGGTCCGACTTCCTGGACGCGGCGATGAACGAGGCGAGCGGCAAGACGAGCGTGCTCGACGATCCGGCCGAGCTCACCGGCATGTACTTCTGGGCCAACGGCATCGACTGGAACACGACGGACGAGGGGGAGCTCCAGGCGGCCGAGGACTTCCTCGTCGGGCAGCTCGCCCCGCACATCTCGACGTTCGATTCGTACCCGGGCGGCGGCGCGATCTCGCAGGGCACCGCGGCGCTGTTCCAGGCGTGGAACGGCGACGCGCGGCAGGGCATCCTCGAGTCCAAGAACCCGGACAAGTGGCAGTGGGTGCTGGGCTCGCCGGCAACCGAGCTGTGGGTCGACAACTGGGCGATCTCGTCGAGCGCGCCGCATCCCGAGGCCGCGCACGCCTTCATCAACTACGTGCTGTCGCCCGAGAACCAGATGCTCAACGTGAGCTACATCGGCTACCACACGGGGGCGAAGGACATCGAGGAGAAGGCGCGCGAGGCCGACCTGCCGATGCTCGACCTCATCTTCTTCACGCCGGAGCAGATCGCCACGATGCACGAGGGCCAGGTCAACGAGGCCACCGAGCGCATCGTCGACATCTACAACAAGATGAAGGCCGCGGCAAGTGCGTAAACTGCGCGCTCCGGGCTTCGCCCTGGCGCTCCCGGCCTGGATCTGGCTCTTCGTCTTCTTCCTGGTGCCGGTGGCCGTGGTGTTCTGGTACAGCTTCGGGTACAAGCCGGGGCTGTTCGGATCGCACGCGAACGACATCCTGTCGTTCGATCGCTACGCCGAGGTGTTCACGCCGACGTTCCTCGGGACGTTCACGAACACCCTGTGGATCGGCGTGGTCGGCACGCTCCTGTGCTTCATCGTCGGCGCTCCGATCGCCTACTGGATGGCCTTGAAGGCACCGGCTCATATGAAGGGGCTGCTGCTCGCGCTCGTGCTCGTGCCGTTCTGGACGAACTTCCTGGTGCGCACCATCGGCTGGCTCGTCGTGCTCTCGCCCGAGGGCTGGCTCTCCACCGCGCTGCAGGCCATCGGGTTCGAGCCGATCAGCATGCTGTACACGCGTTCGGCGGTGCTCTTCGGCGTGGTCTACAACTACCTGCCACTCATGATCCTCCCGCTCTTCGTCGCGTTCGATCGAGTGGGGGAGGTCACGCGCGAGGCGTCCAAGGATCTGGGGGCCAACTCGATCCGCACCTTCATGCGGGTCACGTTCCCGCTCGCCCGGCCGGGCATCATCGTGGGCGTGCTGCTCGTCTACATCCCGCTCATGGGCGACTACATCACCGCCGTCGTGCTCGGCGGCGCGAAAGGCAACATGGTCGGGCAGATGCTCGCCTCGCAGTTCCAGACCGCGCAGAACTGGGCGCTCGGTTCGGCGATGGCGATCATGCTGATCCTCATGATCACAGTCACGATCGCGATCGGGGCGCTGCTCGCCTGGCTCATCTCCCTGCCTCTCAAATACCGGAACCAGGTGAATCTCGAGGGGGTCGGAGCATGACGGCGATCGACAACGCCGCGCCGCCGCGGCACCGCATCCGCAAGCCACTCACGGATCAGCTGCTGAAGCTGTGGAGCATTCTCGTTTACGTGTTCCTCTTCCTGCCGATCCTCGTGATCGTGATCTACTC
Organism: Leucobacter sp.; assembly: GCA_020439035.1. Lineage (GTDB taxonomy): Bacteria > Actinomycetota > Actinomycetes > Actinomycetales > Microbacteriaceae > Leucobacter. The sequence goes on from JAGQTL010000223.1 coordinate 5,194, forward strand.
GTTCAACAACGGCCGGTTGCTCGTCGCCTTCGACTCGTTCGGGTTCGACGGCTACGCGGCGCTGTTCCAGAAGCACGTGCTCAGCGACGCCGTCATGGTGTCGCTGCGGGTCGCGCTGATCGCGTCGGTCTTCGCCGCGCTGCTCGGCACGCTCGCCGGCATCGCGCTCGCGCGCAGGCCCGGCAAGTGGACGTTCTGGTTCGTGGCGTTCCTCCTGCTCGTGGCCGTCACGCCCGACATCGTCGGCGCGGTGGCGCTGCTGCCCTGGCTGGTGTTCCTCGGTCAGGATCTCGGCATGTTCGTGTTCAACGACGGCATCGTGCGCCTCACCGTCGGCAGCTCACTCTTCTCGATCGCGGTCGTCACCTACATCGTGCGCGCGCGGCTCATCGGCATGCCGGCGAACCTCGAGGAGGCCGCGGCCGATCTGTACTCGCCGCCGGCCCGCACCTTCCGCAAGGTCACGCTGCCGCTCGCGATGCCCGCGATCCTCTCGGGCTTCCTGCTCTCGTTCACGTTCGCCCTCGACGACACGATCGTCGCGTCGTTCGTGCAGGTCTCGGGCTCGACGCCGTGGCCCGTGTACGTGCTGAGCGCGCTGCGGAGCGGCCTGCGCCCCGAGATCGCCTCCGTGTCGACGCTGATGCTGCTGCTCACGCTGATCGCGCTCGCGATCGTCGCGATCGTGCTGAAGCGCGCGGGCGACTCGAGCGCCGACATCGCCCGGACGATGGCGGGCGGATAGGGGGCCGCGGGTGCGCTAGGCTTATCCGGTGCGCCTCTGTAGCTCAGGGGATAGAGCGCCGGTTTCCGGTACCGTAGGTCGGGGGTTCGAATCCCTCCAGGGGCACGATGTGAAGCAGAGAGGCCCCGAACTTCCGCAGAATATAGCGAAAGTTCGGGGCCTTTTTGGTTCACGCTGGCTGTCTGTCGATTGGCTCAGATAGCACTCAGACAGCAGGGCGTCTTTGAAACCCTTGGCCAGCCATCGCCCGGGGTTGATCTGGTCGGTGGCGATGACTTCTCTGGTATCGAGGTGTACGAGGGTGACGTCGTGGTTGTCGATGAGGATGATGACTCGTTTGCTGCGATGTGTTGCTCCGATGCCGAGGTGGTGCATCCGGCCCGCGCCTCGAGCGTGTTTGGCTTCTGCCCGCTCCCGCCCAGAGGGGCGGGGCCGGAGTTGCCGGGAAGGGTGGGGGTGGGCTTGTACGCCGAGTTCTGCTCGACGAACGTGGTGATTGCTGCCTTGACGGCTTCGGGGTCGTCGAGGCTCACCTCGGCGATAGCTTGCAGGAACGACGCAGAGTCGAGCAGCAGGGCCGGGTTCGCGATGCCGGCCGCGGCGCTGCTGATGGCCTTCTCGCGCGTGAACTTCGCGAGTTCGGCCTGAGCCTCGGCGAGTTTCGTTTCGGCCTCCTGTCGGGCCGTCTCGGCTGCCTGATGCTTCGTCTCGAGCTCCTGGTGCGCGATCCTGGTGGTCTTCGCTTCCTCGCGGAGCTCGTGGACGTATTCCTGCGAGAACGTCGGCGGAGTCGGCTGTGCCTGCGGGGTCGGCTGCTGTCCGAACAGTGCGGGCGACGGCGCCGGTGCTGCAGGGGCCGCTGGTGGAGCCGGTGCCGGGGGGG
>JAGQTL010000224.1 GCA_020439035.1 Leucobacter sp.
GACGATGCTGATCGCGGTGCCCACGGGCGTCAAGTTCTTTAACTGGCTCGGCACGATGTGGCGCGGTTCGTTGACGTTCGAGACCCCGATGCTCTGGGCGCTCGGCTTCTTCGTCACCTTCCTCTTCGGCGGTCTTACCGGTGTCATCATGGCTTCGCCGGCGCTCGACTTCCACATCTCGGACACCTACTTCATCGTCGCCCACTTCCACTACACCGTCTTTGGTACCGTGGTGTTCGCGATGTTCTCGGGCTTCTACTTCTGGTGGCCGAAGTGGACCGGGAAGATGCTCTACGAGGGCCTCGGCAAGGTGCACTTCTGGCTGCTGTTCATCGGCTTCCACACGACGTTCCTCGTGCAGCACTGGGCCGGCTTGATGGCGATGCCTCGTCGCTACTACACCTACCTTGTGAGTGATGGCGTGACCTGGATGAACCAGCTCTCGACCGTCGGCGCGGCCATCCTCGGCATCTCGATGATTCCGTTCCTGCTGAACGTGTACCTGACGCATCGCAACCAGCCGAAGGTAACGGTGGACGACCCGTGGGGCTTCGGCCGCTCGCTCGAGTGGGCGACTTCCTGCCCGCCGCCGCGCCACAACTTCACCTCCATCCCGCGGATCCGTTCGGAGTCGCCGGCGTTCGACCTCAACCATCCCGAGGTCAGCGGTGTCGAGCAGCCCGCCCCGGCCGCTCCGGCACTGGCCGAGAAGCACTAAGCGCTCACAAGCAAACCATTTGAAAGGGTCTGCGTAGCATGAAGTCCAACATCGTCATCTTCGGCGTGGTGGCCGCGTACTTCCTCCTCGTCGCCATCGTCTACACCGTGTGGAACCTGATCGTCCACGGTCGCCTGGAATGGGCCGGGAGCGTCGCGCTCCTGCTGTCCGCGGGCCTCTCCGGGTTCATCTCGGTGTTCCTGGCGCTGGCGTACCGCAAGCAGGGTGGGGAGCTGATTGAGGACCTGCCCGAGAGCGATGTGGACGATGGTGACCCCGAGGTCGGAGAGTTCAGCCCCTGGAGCTGGTGGCCCATGCTGCTCGCCTTCGCCGTTGCGCTCTTCGTGCTCGGCCTGTCGATCGGCCAGGGCTTCTGGCTCACGTTCCTGGCCCTGCCGCTCGTACCGATCGGCGTGGTCGGCTGGATCTACGAGTACTACCGCGGACATTTCGCCCGCTAGGATGCGAAGCTACGCGTGAGCATCACGATACGGCGTGGCCAGGCCGAAGACGCGTCAGCGCTCTTCGGCCTGGCTCGTCAGTACCAGACCGGCCGCGAGGCGATCGGGCGTGACGAGTTCGTCATCGCGCTCGACAACGTGCTGCGTCACCGCGACCAGGAGACGAACGTGCTCTTCGTCGCAGTCCAGACGGATGCGGTCGTCGGCTATTCCCTCCTCACCGTCTCCCGTCTGCTGCACGCGCCGGGTTTGACCGCCCACCTTCAGGAGATCGTCGTTGACACGGCGTCGCGCGGTCACGGGATCGGCGACCGGCTGATGCAGGCAAACGAGCACTACTGCATGGGGCGCGGCGTGCGGCAGCTGTCGGCCTCGACGGCGCGCATGGGTTCCTTCTACAACCACCGAGGTTTCGAAGCCGTGGGTGAGCACTACCGGAAGATCCTCGACCTCGGTTGAGCCACACGGTGGATGGATCGATCGAGCCCGGGCCGCCACGGCCGCGTCGACGGCCCGGTGAGAACCGCGAGCGACTGATCGTAGCGGGCATCTCGGAGTTCGCGGCGCGTGGATACCACGGCGCTTCGACAGGAGCGATCGCCGAACTCGCCGGGGTGCCGCAGCCGCACGTCTACGCGAGCTTCGCGAACAAGCACGCCCTCTTCCTGGCCTGTGCGGAACGCGCGTTCAGCTCGGCCGCGAGAGAGGGCAGGGGGGCGGATGCGGAGTTTGTGCTGCAGGCCCTCGCGGCGAGTCGCGACCCGCTGCTGAGTGACCCGCTTCGCGCGCTGCTCGCCGTGCTCCGCACACGGATCGGTGAGGACGCATTCGCGAAGCTCCTCAGCGCCGCCGCCGGTTCGATCCTGGCCTGAAGCTGCCCGCGCTCGCCCACATAGCCGGTGAGCAGCCCCCGGGGCTACGCTCGGGGGAGTGCCGCCAGACCACACACACACACACACACACACACAGCGAGAGGGGCTGCCCGCGATCGCGGACAGCCCCTCCGTCGTTGTGTTCGGCGAGCCCTAGTGCTCGCCGTGCGCCGAGGCGTCGATCTCGCCCTGCGTCGGCGGCACGATGCGATCCTGGTAGAACCAGCGGCTGATGCCGGCCCGCAGGCGCTTCCTGAACGGGATCTTGCCGTCCGCGTTCGGGCGGAGCATCAGCGGCTCGTAGCTGTGGTAGCTCACGAGTTCCCAGCGCTCGTACTCGTTCACGGGCTTGTGCACCTCGATGTACTCGCCACCGGGCATCCGCACGATGCGGCCGGACTCGTAGCCGTGCAGGGCGATCGAGCGGTCCTTCTTCTGCAGCGCGAGGCACACGCGCTTCGTGATCTGGTACGCGATGATCGGTCCCAGGATCAGCAGGATCTGGAGGGCATGGATCACGCCCTCCATCGCGAGCTGGAAGTGGGTCGCCATGAGGTCGGACGAGGCGCCGGCCCACATGACCGCGTAGAACGTGACGCCGGCGGCTCCGATGGCCGTACGGGTCGGCGCATTGCGCGGGCGGTCGAGCAGGTGATGCTCCCGCTTGTCTCCGGTGACCCACGACTCGATGAACGGGTAGAGCGCCACAATCACGAGGAATACCATGATGATGCCGACGGGGATCAGCATGTTCCAGGACCAGGTGTAGCCGAACCACTCCGTCTCCCAGCCCGGCGGGATCAGTCGCAGCATGCCGTCGGCGAAGCCGATGTACCAGTCGGGCTGCGTACCCGCGGAGACCGGTGACGGATCGTACGGCCCGTAGTTCCAGATCGGGTTGATCCCGACGAACGAGGCGATGAGCATGATCACGCCGAAGACGATGAAGAAGAAG
>JAGQTL010000225.1 GCA_020439035.1 Leucobacter sp.
ATGAAGCGCAGCATGCCCGCGCGCGCCTTCTTGTCGCGCTGCATGGTCGCGATCAGGCTCGGCCAGCGCCCGGCCGGATACGTGAGCGGGAGCCCGAGCGAGGAGAGCACGCGCCGGTGGCGCTCCACCGCCTCGTCCGACAGCGAGCCGGCCATGCGCCCGAGCTCTGCCGCGTACATCATGCCGATCGCGACCGCGACGCCGTGGCGCCACTGGTAGCGCTCGGCATGCTCGATCGCGTGGCCGAGCGTGTGACCGTAGTTGAGGATCTCCCGCAGGCCGTCTTCGCGGAAGTCCTCGCTGACGACGCGCGCCTTGACCCCGACCGACAGCTCGACCAGACGCAGGAACTCCGGGGTGGTGGGGTCGGTCGCGCGGTCGACGTCGCGCTCGAGGATCTCCAGGATCTCGGGTTCGGCGATGAAGCCGTACTTCGCCACTTCGGCGAACCCGGCAAGGATCTCGTTCTTCGGCAGGGTCTCGAGCAGGTCGATGTCGCAGATCACGGCCTGCGGGGCGTAGAACGAGCCGACGAGATTCTTGCCCTCGGACGTGTTGATGCCGGTCTTCCCGCCCACCGCCGCGTCGACCATTCCGAGCACCGTGGTCGGGATCTGCACGAGACGCACGCCGCGCAGCCAGGTGGCCGCGACGAAACCCGCGAGGTCGGTCACCGCTCCCCCGCCGATGCCGACGATCGCGTCGGTGCGCGTGAAGTCCGCCTGTCCGAGGATCTGCCAGCAGAACGCGGCGACCTCGACCCGCTTGGCCGCCTCCGCGTCGGGCACCTCGGCCATGAGCACCTGCTCGTAGCGCTCCTGCAGCGTCGCGCGCAGATCATCGGCAACGCGGCCGACGGTCGGCGTGTGCACGATCAGCACCTTGTTCACGCGTTCCCCGAGCGCCTCGCGGGTCAGATCGATCACGCCGCGCCCGACCACGACGTCGTAGCCGCCTGCGCGCTCACCGCCGTTCACCGGGATGCGGATGGGCCCCTGCGCGTGCTCGTTCATGCTCCGTCGTGCTCCTGACTGATGTTCGTCGTGTTCGTCGTGTTCGTCCTGCCGGGCTCGGCATGGTCCTTCGGCGCGGCATCGCGCTGCTTCCTGCCTTGCGCGCGCATCCAGCCGGCGACGCGCCGGGCGAGCTGCTCCTTCGTCGCACGATCCGTGCGGAACGTGACGTCCGCCACCTCGAGGTAGAGCGGTCGGCGCTCCTCGAGAATGCGACCCCAGGCGTCGGGATCGTCTCGGAGCAGCGGCCGACGCGCCAGGTTCGCGGTACGCAGCACGGCGGCCTGCGTCGTCATGAGCAGCACAACGGGGTGGCCGCGCAGCAGCTCCCTCGTCGTCTGCGCGAGGACGGCGCCGCCGCCGAGCGCGACGATGCGCGGGCCGGGGCGTGCGACCTCTTCGGCGATGATCTCGGCCTCGAGCAGCCGGAACGCCGGCTCTCCGTGAGCGACGAAGTAGTCGGCGATCGCCCCGTGCCGGCGCACGAAGACCGCGTCGGTGTCGACGAATGGGATGCCCAGATCCTTCGCGACCTTTCGGCCGAGACTCGTCTTTCCGGCGGCCATCGGCCCCACGAAGACGACCGCGGTCTCGGGCAGCCTGCCTCGGCGGCGGCCGCGACGGCGGCGCCACCCCGAGTGGCGGCCGGCGCCCGAACCCGCCCCCGGGGCGCGGTCGGCATCCGGGAGCTTGATCGGCTGTGTGGACAGCGGGTGCTTCGGCGGCGTCGGCACGGGGTGCTTCGCGCCGTCGCCGGGAGTCGCCGGTGCTTCCGGTGCCGCCGGTGCGCGATCACCTGTCTCGCTCACGGTGCGATCACGCCTCGATCGCGGTCACGAGGGTCTCGGGGATGTTCGCGAGGTAGGCCTCGAGGTTGCGCCTGGTCTCCGGCACGCTGTCTCCGCCGAACTTCTCGGTCACCGCATCGGCCAGCACGAGCGCGACCATCGCCTCCGCCACCACGCCCGCGGCCGGCACTGCCGAGACGTCGCTGCGCTGATGGTGCGCCTTCGCCTCGTCGCCCGTCGCCACATCGATCGTGGGCAGGGCGTTCGGCACCGTCGCGATCGGTTTCATGCCCGCGCGCACGCGCAGGACCTGGCCCGTGGTCATCCCGCCCTCGATGCCCCCGGCCCGGTCGGTGTCGCGGACGATCCGGCCGCCGTCGATGTGCAATTCATCGTGGGCGACGGATCCTCGCCGGCGCGTCGTCTCGAAGCCGTCGCCGACCTCGACGCCCTTGATGGCCTGGATGCCCATGACGGCGGCGGCCAGTTGGCTGTCCAGCCGGTTGTCGCCGCTGATGAACGAGCCGAGGCCGACGGGCAGTCCACTGACCACCACTTCGACGACACCGCCGAGGGTGTCGCCGTCCTTCTTGGCAGCCTCGATCTCGGTGATCATCGATTCTTCGGCGGCCTTGTCGAAGGCACGCACCGGGCTGTCGTCGATGGCCGCCAGATCCTCGGGCTGCGGGACGGGGCCGTCGTAAGGCTTCGATGCGCCGATGGAGATGACGTGCGAGACGACCTCGACGCCGAGGGCCTGCTTCAGGAACGCGCGGGCGACGGTGCCGGCCGCGACGCGGGCCGCGGTCTCGCG
>JAGQTL010000226.1 GCA_020439035.1 Leucobacter sp.
ATCAACTGGGTGTGGATGCCGCCGTGGACGCCCGAGCGCATCACCGACGACGGCCGCGATATGATGAGGGCTTTGGGGTTCGCGATCTGAACCGACGTCATGCGTCAGGGCCTGGGAGCACATTCGTCTCCCAGGCCCTTCCACGTTCATCAACAGGAGTAGTGCAGTGATCACGGTCGAGAACCTCGCCATCGACGTCGGCGCGCGCCGCCTCATGGGCGGGGTGAACTTCCGGGTGAACCCCGGCGACAAGGTCGGGCTGGTCGGTCGCAACGGTGCGGGGAAGACGACGCTCACCCGCACGCTCTCCGGCGAGCTCCAGCCCGCCGAGGGGCGGATTGCGGTGAGCGGCGAGCTCGGCTTCCTGCCGCAGGATCCGCGGTCCGGCGACCCGGATCAGCTGGCGCGCCACCGGATCCTCGACGCACGCGGCCTCGGCACGCTCACACGCAACCTCGCGAAGGCGACGGAGGACATGGGATCGAGCGACCCCGCGGTCGCCGAGAAGGAGATGAAGCGCTTCGGCACGCTGACCGATCGGTTCCAGGCGCTTGGCGGCTACGCGGCCGAAGCGGAGGCCGCGTCGATCTCACACAACCTCGGGCTGCCCGACCGCGTATTGGATCAGCCCCTCGGCACGCTCTCGGGCGGCCAGCGCCGGCGCATCGAGCTGGCGCGGATCCTGTTCAGCGACGCCGACACGATGATCCTCGACGAGCCGACGAACCACCTCGACGCCGACAGCATCGTGTGGCTGCGGGAGTTCCTGAAGAGCTACCGCGGCGGCGTCATCGTCATCAGCCACGACATCGACCTCGTGGGGGAGACGGTCAACCGCGTCTTCTACCTCGATGCGAACCGGCAGGTCATCGACGTCTACAACATGGGCTGGAAGCTCTACCTCCGGCAGCGGGCGGCCGACGAGGAACGGCGCCGGAAGGAGCGCGCGAACGTCGAAAAGAAGGCCTCGGCGCTCAAGGATCAGGCCGCGCGGTTCGGCGCGAAGGCGACCAAGGCCGCGGCCGCGCACCAAATGGTGGCGCGGGCGGAGAAGATGCTGGCCGGTCTCGATGAGGAGCGGCAGGTCGACCGGGTGGCAAAGCTCCGGTTCCCCGATCCCGCGCCGTGCGGGAAGACACCGCTCATGGCGTCCGGCTTGTCGAAGTCCTTCGGTTCGCTGGAGATCTTCGCCGGCGTCGACCTCGCGATCGATCGCGGCTCCAAGGTCGTCGTGCTCGGGCTGAACGGTGCGGGTAAGACCACGCTGCTCCGGCTGCTCGCGGGCATCGACACCCCGGATACCGGCGAGATCATCGCCGGGCACGGGCTGAAGATCGGCTACTACGCCCAGGAGCACGAGACGCTCGACGTGTCGGCGAGCGTGCTGCAGAACATGATCTCCGTGTCGCAGCACCTCACCGAGACGGAGGCCCGCAAGGTGCTGGGATCGTTCCTCTTCACGGGGGAGGACGTGCACAAGCCCGCCGGCGTGCTCTCGGGCGGCGAGAAGACGCGCCTGGCCCTCGCGAAGCTCGTCGTGTCGAGCGCGAACGTGCTGCTGCTCGACGAGCCGACCAACAACCTCGATCCGGCGAGCCGCGAGGAGGTGCTCGACGCGCTCGCGAACTTCAGCGGCGCGGTCGTCCTCGTCTCCCACGATCCGGGCGCGGTCGAGGCGTTGAACCCCGAACGCGTGCTCATCATGCCCGATGGCACGGAGGACCACTGGTCGAAGGAGTACCTGGAGCTGATCGAACTGGCCTAGCCGCGATCCGCTCAGCCCTCGAGCAGTGCGTCCTCCTCGTCGGCGTCGCTCGGGCCGCGGCGTCGGCGCCGCTCCGCGCGCCGGCGATCGCGCTCCGCGTAGGCCGGATCGTCGCCGTTCAGGTTCCGATGCTCGCGCGTCGCCGCATACGCGGTGCCGGCGAGCGCGATCAGGATGAACACGTACCACTGCAGGGCGTACGACAGGTGCGGCCCCTCGTCGCGCTCCGGCCGCGGGGCCAGCACGCCGGTCTCGGCCGCCGGCGTCTCGCTCGCCAGCTGCCCCCACACCCCGAGATACGCGCGGTCTCTCGTGCCGGTGAGCTCCGCGAGTTCGGCCGAGTTGATCTGCGGCACGGTGCGCCCCGAGGGTTCCCGGCCGCTGACGAGCCGTTCGCTCGCGCGCAGGCGCGCCACCACGGTGACCTCACCGGCGGGCGGCGCGGGCAGCACGGCGCTCGCCTCGTCGACACCCGTCACGGGCACCCATCCGCGATCGATGAACACCACCCCGCCGTCGTCGAGTTCGAACGCCTGGACGAGGTCCGAGCCGGTGCCGTCCGGCCCCGGGCGACCCCGGGCCAAGAGCGTGTCGCCCGTATACGCGCCGTGGAGTTCGACCGGCTGCCACTTCCAACGCGCCTCGTCGAACGCGCCCCGATCCGGCACCGCGTCGCCGAGCGCGATCGGGGTCGCGTCGTAGTTCCGATCGATGCGCGCGATCTCAGCCCGCGCTTCGGCGCGGCGCGCGAACTGCCAGTTGCCGAACAGCGTGCACGAGACCGCGAAGACGAGCAGCAGCGCGTAATAGCCGAGCCAGCGGCGGCTCGCGAGGAATCGCCAGCCGACCTGCTGCGTGTCGACGTAGGTCGCGCTCATCGGGGGAGGTCCTCCACCGGGATCACTTCGATCGGGAACGAGCGGTCGGCGAGGAACCCCCGCAGGTAGTCGAGATGGTCGTCGCACGCGAGCCAGGTCTTTCGGCGATCCGCGGCATGGATCTTCGGGTTGCGCCACACGATCGCGTGCGCGGCCGCCGCCCGGCATCCGGCTCGGGAGCATTCGTGCAGGTGTGCGGGTTCGCCGCCGAGCGACGCCGCGAGCACGCCGCTCATTCGTCGCGCTCCGGCGCGCTCCCGCGCCGTTCGGCAGGATCGTCCACGACCAGCAGCACCGTGGAGGGATCGGCCTCGTCCGACGCCGCATCGGACGCATCGGATCCGAGCAGTTCGAGCGGTGTCGGCGGCTCGGGCCGCGTGCCGACACCCGGCGCCGCCTGGTTCGCGATGATGACGGCGAAGTAGGGGAGCAGAACCGCGGCGATGCCCACGAGCAGGATCCACCAGCCACGCACGAAGAAGAGCGAGGCGACGCACGCGATGCGCACGGTCATCGCGGTGAAGTACACGCGCATGCGGTGCGCTCGATCGTCCGCCGGGTTCACTCCGACGGAAGTCAGATCGTACTGGCGCGCCACCCTTCGATGGTACTCGCCTCACCGCCCGATAGGCTGGGCGGACGCAAGGAAAGGATCCGACATGAGCACCTCCCGCACCGTTCTCGTCACCGGCGGCAACCGGGGCATCGGCTACGCCATCGCCGAGCGGATGATCGCGGAGGGCCATCGCGTGGCCGTCACGGCGCGTTCGGGCGAAGGCCCTGCCGGCGCGCTCACCGTCCGCGCGGAGATGACCGACGCCGCGTCGATCGACGCGGCCTTCGCCGAGGTCGAGGCGCAGCTCGGCACCGTCGAAGTGGTCGTGGCGAATGCCGGCATCACCCGCGACACCCTCCTGCTTCGCATGAGCGAAGAGGACTTCACGGAGGTCATCGACACGAACCTCACAGGTACCTTCCGCGTGGTGAAGCGCGCGGCCAAGGGGCTGCTCAAGGGCCGCTTCGGGCGGGTGATCCTCATCTCGAGCGTCGTCGGACTCTACGGCTCGCCCGGGCAGATCAACTACTCGTCGTCCAAGGCCGCGCTCGTCGGCTTCGCGCGCTCGCTCACGCGGGAGCTCGGCGGCCGGGGGATCACCGCGAACGTGATCGCACCGGGGTTCATCGACACCGACATGACCGCGGTGCTGCCCGAGGAGCAGCAAAAGCAGTACCTGGCGTCGATCCCCGCGGCTCGCTTCGGCGCCGTCTCCGAGATCGCGGGCGCGGCGGCCTTCCTCGCCGGCGACGATGCCGCGTACATCTCGGGCGCGGTGATCCCGGTCGACGGCGGCCTCGGGATGGGCCACTAGCCCGTCGCACGCCCCCGCCGAGTCAGCCGAGCCCGTCGAGCGCGTCGAGTCCGTCGAGTCCGTCGAGCAGGGGGATCGCCCGGGAGAGATCGTGCTCGATCGCGACGTCCGCGCGCTCCCGCACAATCGGCTTGGCGTTGAACGCGATGGAGAGCGCGGCCACCTCCATCATGCGCAGGTCGTTGGCGCCGTCGCCGATCGCGACGGTCGCGGCGAGCGGGATCCCTGCGGCGTCGGCCCACTCCCGGAGCGCGGCGGCCTTGGCCTCCGCGTCGATGATGGGACCGACCGTGCGGCCCGTGAGCGCCCCGTCCACGACCTCGAGGCGGTTGGCCCGCCAGTGATCGAGTTCGAGGTCCGCCGCCAGCGGGTCGAGCACCTCGTGGAAGCCGCCGGACACGACGCCGACGAGGCCGCCGCGAGCGTGGACGTGCGCGATGAGCGCTTCGACGCCCGGGGTCTTCCGCACTCGCCGGTACGCCTGCTCGAAGACCGCTTCGGGCGTGCCCGAGAGCGTGGCCACGCGCTCGCGCAGGCTCTCCGCGAAATCGAGTTCGCCGCGCATGGCGCGCTCGGTGATCTCGGCGACCAGTGCGCGGGTGCCGGCGGCATCGGCGAGCAGCTCGATGACCTCGTCCTGGATGGTGGTCGAATCGCAATCGAGCACCACGAGGGGTCGGGGGAGGGGGGTGGCTGTCATACCCTCAAGCGTAGGGCGTGCCGCACGGGATCCGCGCCGGTGGTCGATACGCTTGAGGGTATGAGCAACGTGCTTCGCTTCTCCGACGTCAGCTATGTGCGCGATCGGCGCCCCATCCTCGACGGCGTGAACTGGGAGGTCGCGAGCGATGAGCGGTGGGCGATCCTCGGCCCGAACGGCGCGGGGAAGACCACGCTGCTGCGTCTCGCGACGGCGAACGACTATCCGACCACCGGTCGGGTCACCGTGCTCGACGAAACGCTCGGCAAGGTTGATGTCTTTGAGCTACGCAACCGCATCGGCTTCGCCTCGTCGGCGACCGGCCGCCGGATCCCGGCCACCGAAACGGTCCGCGATGTGGTGCTGACGGCCGCCTACGGGGTGGAAGGCCGCTGGAACGAGCAGTACGACCGGCTCGACGAGCGCCAGGCCGAGCGCATCCTCGCCGAGTGGGATCTGGGCGAGTACGCCGATCACCGCTTCGGCACGTTGAGCGATGGCGAGCGCACGCGCGCGCTCATCGCCCGAGCCGTGATGACGGACCCGGAGCTCCTGCTGCTGGATGAGCCGAGCGCGAGCCTCGACCTGGGCGCTCGCGAGCGGCTGCTCCGCCTGCTCTCCGGCTACGCGCAATCGCCGTATTCGCCGGCGATGATCATGGTCACCCACCACGTCGAGGAGATTCC
>JAGQTL010000014.1 GCA_020439035.1 Leucobacter sp.
ATGCCGTCCTTGTCGGTGGTCCAGACGCCACCGCCCTGGCGCAGGAACGAGGCGCCGGCGCTCTCCTCGCCGCCGAAGACCACCTCGCCGGAGGCGAGCCCCGGCACGAACCACTTGAAGCCGACCGGCACCTCGAGCAGGCGCCGGCCGTGCGCGGCCACGACGCGATCGATCATGGCCGAGGAGACGAGCGTCTTGCCGATGGCTGCGTCGGTCGGCCACTCGGGCCGGTGCGCCAGCAGGTAGTCGACGGCGACCGCGAGGAAGTGGTTCGGATTCATGAGCCCCGACCCGGGCGCCACGATGCCGTGGCGGTCGGCGTCCGCGTCGTTGGCGGTCACGATGTCGAAGCCGCGGCCGCCGTCGCGGGCCAGGGCATCGAGCTCGCGCGTCACCGTGCTCATGACGGCGGGGGAGCTGGGATCCATGCGAATGCGGCCATCCCAGTCGAGGTGCATGAACGCCCAGCGGGGGTCGGTGCCTGGGCCGAGCACCGTGAGGTCGAGCCCGTGCCGCTCGCGGATCGCCTCCCAGTACGCCGCGCTCGCGCCGCCGAGCGGGTGCGCGCCGATGCGCACCCCGGCATGGCGGATCGCTGCCAGGTCGACGACCTCGCTGAGCGCACCGACGTACTCGTCGAGAAAGTCGTGGCTGCCGGAAGGAGCGGCGAGCACAGCGGGCGCAGCAGGTGCAGCGGGCATAACGGGCACACCGGGCCCAGAGGACCCATCAGGCACACCGGACCCAGCAGACCCACCGGACCCAGCAGACCCAGCAGACCCAGCAGACCCAGCAGACCCAACCGACCCAACCGACCCAACCAACCCAACCGACCCGACCGACCCGACCGACCCAACAGACCCAACCGACCCAACCGACCCAACCGACCCAGCAGACCCAGCCCGCCCCGCCGATTCCGGCGACCCCCGCCAGCCGCCGGTCTCGAGCAGCTCGTTCGCCCGCGCGGCGATCCACCCCGTCGCATCGGTGTCGGCAGGGCCGCCGTGCGGCGGGTTGTACTTGAACCCGCCGTCGCCCGGCGGGTTGTGGCTCGGGGTCACGACGATGCCGTCTGCGCGCCCCGGATCGTCGGCAGCCAGGCCGCGGTTGTGCGCGAGGATCGCGTGGCTCAGCGCCGGCGTCGGCACGAACGCGGTGTCGCCCGATCCCGAAGCGCGCAGCACCCGTACCCCGGCCCCCGCAAGCACCTCCGCGGCCACCCGCTCGGCCGGGGCCGAGAGCGCGTGCGTGTCGGCGCCGAGAAAGAGCGGACCGGCGATGCCCTGCGCGGCCCGGTACTCGGCGATCGCGAGGCTGATTGCCGCAATGTGCGCCTCGGTGAACGAACCGTCGAGCGAGTTCCCCCGGTGTCCCGAGGTGCCGAACACGACACGCTGCGCCGGGTTCGCGGGGCCGGGCTCGGCCGCGAAGAAGGCGCGGATCACCGCATCGGGGTCGATGAGATCGCCGGGTGCGGCGGGTGATCCTGCTCGCTCGTGCACCCGTTCAGTCTGCCACGGCGCGCGACCGACGGCCGCCGCACACGCACCGACCGGCAGCCGCGCCACCGCCGTGCGCGCTGCCGCCGCGGGCGGCTCACCCGCGCTTCGGGCGCAGCTGGCGGTACAGCATCTGGCCGAGGATGAACACCAGGTAGAGCGAGAACGCGACATTGCCCCAGAACGGGTCGATCCACGCGGCGAAGAGCGAGCTGAACGGCACGCAGATGCTCGCGGCGATGCCCACGATGGCGGCGGCGCGCAGGTCGACATTCTGGCGTCGGAGGTTCGCGAACGTGCCCGAGAGCGAGCCGGGGATCATCATGAGGAGCGACGTGCCCTTGGCGATCAGGTCGCTCGACCCGAAGAAGAACATGAGCACCGGCACCACGACGACGCCGCCACCGACCCCGAGCAGGCCGGAGAGCACACCGATGAAGAGGCCGGTGAACACGAGGCCGGCGCCGGAGAGCAGGCCGAGCTCGATCTGATCGCCGCGCTGCGGCACCACGAACCAGAGGCTCACGGCCATCACGGCGAGGAACACCATGAAGCCCCACTGCAGCGCCTTCAGCGGCAGCTTGTCGAGCAGGTGGCTGCCGAGCTGCGCGCCGGCGATGATACCGACGGCCAGGAGGATCGCCGCGATCCAGTCGACGTTGCCGGGCACGGCGTAGCTGACCGCGCCGACGATCGCGGTCGGCAGGATGGCCGCCACCGAGGTCCCCGCCGCGAGCCGGTGGTTCATGCCGAGCCAGAGCGCGAGCGCCGGCACGATGAGGGTGCCGCCGCCGATGCCGAAGAGCCCCGAGAGCACGCCGGCGGCGATGCCGACGAGTGCGAGCGGGATGAAGCCGGGGCGGGAGCGGGTCATCTGGTCCTTCGTTGTTCGCGGGTGGATGGGAGAGGCATCAGACGACGATCGCCGAGCCGTCGGATCGCGGATCGCTCGCCGCGTCGTAGCCGTCCGGGGTGACGCGGATCACGTTGGCGTGGCCGAGCTCCTCGGAATAGCGCTCGACGGTCACGAGGTCGAAGCCCGCCGCGCGGATCGCCGCGAGCGCCTCTGCCGGCACGTCGACCTCGGCGGTGACGCGCACGGGGCCGTCGCCCACGGGCTCGCCGACCGACCAGCGCGGGGCGTGGGTGGCCTCGTGCGGTGTCGCCCCCTGCCGCAGCTGGCGCAGCAGCAGCTGGGCGTGGATCTGCGGCTGGGCGGCGCCGCCCATGGTCGCGGGCACGTAGGCGAGCTCTTCGCCGTCGAGCACGAGCACCGGCATGAGCGTGTGGCGCGGCCGCTTGCCGCCGGCGAAGGCGTTCGGCGAGGCCGGGTCGAGAGAGAACGCGGTGCCGCGGTTCTGGAAGATGATGCCGGTCTCGGGCTCGAGGATGTGGGCGCCGAACCCCCAGTAGACCGAGTTGATGAGCGAGACGGCCCAGCCGTCCGCGCTCACCGCGGAGAGGCCGACCGTGTCGCCGCTCGCCTTCGGGGCGCCGCGGACCGCGCCCTCTGGCGCCGACATGGCCACGAGCTCCTCGCCGCTCGCACCGCCGAACCTCGGATCGGCGAGGGCGGCTGCGCGCACGCAGTTGCCGGCGAGGAACGCCCGTGCGAGCTCCCCCGCGCCGGCTCCGAGCGGATCCTCGATGCCGGCCGCAACCGCGTTCAGCGCACGCAGCAGGATGAACCCCGATGTGTTGGGCGGGCTCGTGAGCACGCGCAGGCCGTCGAACTCCCCCTCGAGCGGATCGTCCCAGTGGGCGCTGTAGTCGCGCGCATCCTGCATCGTCAGCTTGGATCCGAGCCGCTGCAGGCCGGCGATCCATCGTTCGGCCGTCTCACCCTCGTAGAACTCGGCGGATCCTCCCGCCGCGAGACGCCGCAGCGTCGCCGCGAGCGCGGGCTGCCGGAGCGTCTCGCCCTCGGCGAGCGGCTCGCCCTCGGGATAGAACACCGCCGCGCCGCCGGGATCGCGGCCGAACGACGCGCGATCCTCGATCAGCTCCTCGGCCACCGAACGGGCGAGCGGGTGCCCCTCGGCGTGGCGGATCGCCGCGTCGAAGTGCTCGGCCCAGCTCAGCCTGGCGCCGTGCTCGTGCAGCGAGTTCCAGCCGCAGACCCCGCCGGGGAGGGTCACCGCGTCGATACCTCGCAGCGGCAGGGCGTCGCCGTGCTTCGCCCGGAGCACCTCCAGGGTCTGCGCCGTCGGGGCGGGGCCGGTGGCGTTGAGGAAGCGCACGTCGCCGTCGGGGCTGCGCACGAGCGCAACGAGGTCGCCGCCGAGCGCCACGTTGTGCGGATACACCACGCAGAGCGCGGCGGCGGCGGCGAGCGCGGCGTCGATCGCGTTGCCGCCCCGGCGCAGGGCGTCGGCCCCCGCCTCGGTGGCGAGGTGGTGGGAGGTCGAGACGGCCCCGTACGGCGCGGTCATGCCGGTGTGCGCTCCTTTCGTTTCTCGTTCCTGCCCGGTGCGCGGCCGTTCCCGCCGCGCGCGATCCTGCGGCGTGTGGCCGCCGGCCGCGGCTACTGCGGCTCGAGCCCGAGGTCGGTGAGCCCGATCGCGTAGCGGTACTCGTAGCCGGCCGCCTCGATGCGCTCCTTGGCGGGTGCCTGGCGATCCACCACGACCGCGACCGCGGCCACCTCGGCGCCGACCTTCTCGAGCGCCTCGATCGCCTTCAATGGCGAGCCGCCCGTGGTCGACGTGTCCTCCACGACGATCACGCGCTTGCCCGCGAGGTCCGGCCCCTCGACCTGGCGGCCGCGGCCGTGATCCTTCGGCTCCTTGCGCACCACGAACGAGTCGTACGTCTTACCGCGCGCGACGCCCTGGTGCATGATGGCCGCGGCGATCGGGTCGGCGCCCATCGTGAGCCCGCCGACCGCCACCACGCCGTCGACGTCGTCGATGAGGTCGAGCATGACCTGGCCGATCAGGGGCGCCGCGCGATGATCGAGCGACAGCTTGCGCAGGTCAATGTAGTACGTCGCCTTCTTGCCGCTCGTGAGCGTGAAGTCGCCGTGGAACACCGCCTCCGACGTGATGAGTTCGATGAGCTGTTCGCGCGCGCCTGCCATACCCACGATCCTACCGACGCCGGGCATATGGTGGATGGCGTGACTCCGAACGCCAAGACTCCGGCCGCGGCGGTCGTCGACCCGATCGGCGAGCTGGCGGCGCTCTTCGCCGCGGGCCCGGCCGTCATCCTGACCGGCGCCGGCATCAGCACCGACTCGGGCATCCCCGACTACCGCGGCGCGGGCAGCCCGCCGCGCACGCCCATGCGCATCGACCAGTTCGCCGGCAGCGAGAGCTACCGGCGGCGCTTCTGGGCCGGCGCCCGCGTCGGGGCGCTGCGCACGGGCGACGTGCAGCCGAACGCCGGGCACCGCGCCGTCGCGACCCTCGAGTCCGCGGGCCGGCTCGTCGGCGTCGTCACGCAGAACGTCGACGGCCTGCACGCCCGCGCCGGCGCGCAGACCGTGGTCGAGCTGCACGGCAGCGGCGCGACCGTGCGCTGCGTGCCCAACGGGCACCGCTGGCTGCGCGCCGAGGTGCTGGCGTGGTTCGACACCGCGAACCCGGGGTTCGCGGAGCGCAACCGGGGCGCCGAGATCACGCCGGACGGCGACGCCGACGTGACCGAGACCGCCGGCGTGGTGGTGCCGGTCTGCCCCGCCTGCGGCGGCATGCTGCGGCCCGATGTCGTCTACTTCGGCGAGACCGTGCCCGCCCCGGTCTTCGCGGCGGCGGAGCGGCTGGTTGAGGAGGCGCATGCGCTCCTGATCGCCGGGACGTCGCTCGCGGTCAACACGGGCGTGCGCCTCGTGCACCGGGCGGAGCGGCGCGGGATCCCGCTCGCCGTGATCAACCGCGGGCCCACGTCGATCGACGGCCGCGCCTCGGTGCGCGTGCGCGTGGAGGGCGGCACGAGCGAGGCGCTGACCGCGCTCGCGCGGAGGCTTCACGCCGAGCGTTAACCGCACGTCCTCAGGCGGCGAGGCTCGCCGCCCGCTCGCCCATGCGGATCGCGCCGTCGATGTGCATGTACCCGGCGCCCGCGATGTCGGAGCAGGCGAAGTGGATCGGCCCGATCGAGGATCGCACGAGTTCCGCGTAGCGCGTGATGGCGCCGACCGCGGGGCTCGTGCCGTACGCACCCCGCGTATACGGCTGGTCGATCCAATCGCTCTCGTGATAGAGGATCGGGCTGAGCGCGCGGTCGCCGAAGTACGCGGCGAAGGAGGCGAGGACCGCCCGCCGTCGCGCCTCGGGATCGAGCCGGTACATCGCGTCGGCCTGCCGGTCTGAGACGAACCCGACGAGGCTGCCGCCCGCATCCCCCGGGGCCGTGTTGTCGTACGCCTCGCACACGACTTCGTACGGCCCGTACCCGACGCCCGAGAGCCCCTGCTCGCGCCAGAACGGAGCGTCGTAGTAGGCCTGGACCTTGATCACGTCGCCCATCGAGTACTGCTGCAACATCTGGGCCTTGCGGCCGGGGAGCGCGGGCGAGAAATCGATGCGCGAGACGAGGTGCGGGCCGAGCGCGACGATCGCGGCTCGTGCGGTCACGGCGAGGCCGGCCGCCGTCGCGGTCACGGTCGCGCCGGTGCCCGCACCCGCGCCTGCACCCGCGCGAACCTCGACGGAGCGCACGTCGGTGTTCAGCCGGATGCACTCGCCGCCGACCTCCTCGGCGAGGCGCTCCGGCACCCGATGCATCCCGCCGACCACGCGCGCGTCGAGCACGAGATCCATGTCGCCGAGCGCGTGGAACCCGCCCGCGCTCGCGGCCATGACGAGGGCGGCGAGCAGCGAGAAGGCGTTCGCCGGTTTCGTCAGCATGCCGCCGGCGACGACGGGAGCCACGAAGGCGATCGCCTCCTCATCGTCGCTCTGCGATCGCAGCCACGCGTCGAACGTCACGGCGTCGAACGCCGCGGCGTCGGGGTGCGTCCAGGGCTCGAGGGGATCGACCTCCTGCGAGAGCGCGTCGAGCATGTCGCCGAGCCGCTCGACCTCGGCGAGCGTGTCGGCGCCGAGCGGGGAGTCATCACCCGCGTGCCGATGCCTCGCTCCCGAGCGGTCGACGTACAGATCATCCCCCTCGCGGTAGCGCGGGAACGTCTCGAGCCCGAGTTCGCCGATCAGCGCGCGCAGCCGATCCTGCTCGGGCGCCACCCACTGCCCGCCGACCTCGATCAGGCGACCCTCCACCCGCTCCGAGCGCACGCGGCCGCCGACGCGGTCCCGTGCCTCGAGCACGACCACCCGGCGCCCGCGCTGCCGGAGCCGACGCGCTGCGGTGAGCCCGGCGACTCCCGCACCGATCACCACGACGTCGGTCTCGATCCGTTCCATGAATCCGCCGCCCTTCCGGATGCCCGGGGCCCACCGAAACGGCGAGTCCCCGGGCCCCACGACCCGATTCGGCAGACGCCGGATCGGTCCCTTCGCTTACTCCGCGACGAAGTAGAGCCGCTTGTTCGCGAACTCGCCGATGCCGACGGGGCCCATCTCGCGCCCGAAGCCCGAGCGCTTGACCCCGCCGAACGGGATCTCGGCGGCCTCCGCCGCGATGGTGTTGACGTGCGCCATGCCGACCTCGAGCTTCGAGGCCACGCGCGCCGCGCGCGCCTCATCCGTCGAGAACACCGAGCCGCCGAGGCCGAGCGCGCAGTCGTTCGCGAGCTCGAGCGCCTCCTCATCCGAGTGCACCTTGTACACGGTGGCGACCGGCCCGAAGATCTCTTCGCGGTACGACTCGGAGTCGCGCGGCACATCCACCAGCACGGTCGGCGAGTAGTAGGCGCCCGGGCCCTCGGAGAGCACGCCGCCGGCGAGCACGCGCGCGCCCTCCTCCACGGCCTTCTGCACCTGCGCGTTCACCGTCTCGGCCGCAGCGCGCGTCGAGAGCGGCACGTACTCGCCCTCGCCAAGGTTCAGCTGGTCGCCGGGCTTCAGCCCCTCGGCGAGCTTCACCAGCGCGGCCACGAACTCGTCGTAGATGTCGGCCATGACGATGAGGCGCTTGTTCGAGTTGCACACCTGGCCGCCGTTGTAGGTGCGGAAGTCCCAGGCCGTCTTCGCGACCGCGGCCACGTCGTCGGAGTCGAGCACGACCATCGGGTCGATGCCCCCGAGCTCGAGCACGCACTTCTTCAGGTTCGCACCGGCCTGCGCGCCGATGATCGCGCCGGCGCGCTCCGAACCGGTGAGCGAGACGCCCTGCACGCGCGGATCGGCGATCATGGTCGCGATCTGGTCGTGCGAGACGAACAGGGCCTGGTAGCCGCCGACCGGGACGCCCGCCTGCTCCATGATCTCCTGGATCAGGAGGTTCGACTTCGCGCAGATATCCGCGTGCTTCAGCATGATCGTGTTGCCGAGCACGAGGTTCGGCGCCGCGAACCGGGCCACCTGGTAGTACGGGAAGTTCCAGGGCATGACGCCGAGCAGCGCGCCGATCGGCAGCTGCTCGATCACGGCCTTGCCGGGGATCGTGCTCGGAATCTCGTAGCTCGTGATGAGGCCGGGGCCGTACACGGCGTAGTAGTCGATGATCGCGGTCGCGAAATCGACCTCGTCGAGGCTCTCGGAAACCGACTTGCCCATCTCGAGCGCGATCACGCCGGCCAGTTCTTCACGGCGTTCCGCGAAGATCTCGGCCACGCGCTTCACCACGGCCGCACGATCCTGCACGCTCTTCTCACGCCATTCGCGGTAGACGGCGTCGGCCGCAGCCAGATGCTGCTCGACGCGCTCGTCGGTCGCTGATTCGAAGGTCTCGACAATCTCCCCCGTCGCGGGGTTCTGAACTCGATACTTCGCCATGGTCTATCTATTCCTGTTCTGTACTCGCGTACGTTCACGGCGCAGGCGATCCGCGCCGATCCCCTCTATGTTCGCAGCTTCAATCGGCGCTCACAATCGACGCTCACAATCGGCGGCGCCGGCGACGGGGGTGCGCGAGCAGCACCCGTCGGCGGTCCACTCCCCGCCTACTCCCCGTTTATTCCCCGCGCGAGATGCGCGTCATCTCGTCGCGCGGCACGACCTTGATGCGCTCGCGACCCTCGGCCTCGCCGAGGCCGAGCTCGTGCTCGTCGAGCCGGTGCCAGCCGTCGATCGTGGTGTACGGCACGCCGCGCTGCGCGAGCAGCGCGGGGATCGCGGCCGGGTCGGTCTGCTCGGGCGCCCACCACGAGTCGCGATCCGCGAGCACGCACTCGAGCGTCTCCATCGCGTCGCTCTTCGTGCGGCCGATGAGGCCGGTGGGCCCGCGCTTGATCCAGCCCGTCGCGTACACGCCCGCAAGCCGGGCGCCGTGCGCGTCGATCACTCGGCCCTCGCGGTTCGGGATCACTCCGTGGACGTCGTCGAACGGGATCTCGTCGAGCGGCGAACCGTAGTAGCCGACCGCGCGGTAGAGCGCCCGCATCGGGATCACCTCGAACTCGCCGGTATCGACCACGCCGCCCTCGCCGTCGGGCGCCGTGCGCTCGATCTTCAGGCCCGAGACCCGCCCGGCCTCGTCGGTCACGACCTCGACCGGCTTCGACCAGAAGTGCAGGTGCAGCCGGCGGCTCGCGGGCTCGATCTCGCCGGCCTCGCGCTTGCGCTGCTCCTCGCGCCAGGCGTTCATGATGCGGGTGAGCACCACCACCTGCTTGTTCTTGAGCAGTGTCTCCTCGACATACGGATCCGCCAGGTCGAAGTCGCGCTCGTCCACGATCATGTCGACGTCGCGCACCTCTCCGAGCTCGCGGAGCTCGAGCGGCGTGAACTTCACATAGGCGGGCCCGCGCCGGCCGAACAGGTGGAGCTCGGCGATCGGGTTCGCCTGCAGGCCCGCGTAGACGTTCGCGGGGATGTCGGTGGGCAGCAGGTCGTCGGCGTGCTTGATCAGCATGCGCGACACGTCGAGCGCCACGTTGCCGTTGCCGATCACGCCCACCTGCTCGGCCTCGAGCGGCCAGGTGCGGGGCACATCAGGGTGACCGTCGAACCAGCTCACGAAGTCGGCGGCCCCGTACGAACCCTCCGCGTCGACGCCGGGAATGTCGAGCACGGCATCGCGGATCGCGCCCGTGGCGAAGATCACCGCGTGGTAATGGTGCTTCAGGTCGTCGAGCACGATGTCCTGCCCGTAGCGCACATTGCCGAAGTAGCGGATGGATCCGGGCGCGGCCGCCTCGCCGCCGTGCTCGTCATCGCTGTCGAGCACGTCGCGCAGCGCGGTGATGACCCCCTTGATACGCGGATGATCCGGCGAAACCCCGTAGCGCACGAGCCCGTACGGCGCCGGCAGCTGCTCGAAGAGGTCGATGTCCACCGCGAAATCGCGCTCCGCCTTCTTCATCAGATCGGCCGCGTAGATCCCGGCGGGGCCGGCCCCGATGATCGCCAGTCGCATCTTCTCCATACCGCTCAGGGTCATCCTTCCCTCGACACAATCGATTCCGCCATCCGCTCGAGCCCGCGCCGCACCTGCGACTTCGGCAGGATCCCGAGCGCCGCCACCGCGCGCTCTGCCCACTGCCGGGCGGCGGCCTCCGTCTCGGCCGTGACCGGATGCTCGCGCAGCGCCTCGACCTCCGGATCGAGCAGTGCGGCGTCCTCGCCCGCGGCGATCCGCGCGACGCCGGCGTCGATGCGCTCGCAGAGCGCCCCCGCCTCGCCGTCTCCGGCCTCGGCGCGAGCGCGCAGCAGCAGCAGTGGCATCGTCACGACGCCCGCCCGCAGGTCGGTGCCCGCGCGCTTGCCCGTGTGCTCGGCCTTCGGCGAGAGGTCGATCACGTCGTCGATCAGCTGGAAGGCGACGCCGATACCCTCGCCGTACTCCGTGACCGGGTCCGCGTACTCCCTCGGCGCGCCGGAGAACATCACGCCCATCCGTGCCGCCGTCGAGATCAGCGCGCCCGTCTTGTCGGCGAGCACCTGC
>JAGQTL010000227.1 GCA_020439035.1 Leucobacter sp.
CGCTCTGGCCGGAGCAGGCGATCACGCTCGAGGAGGCGATCGCGGTGTTCACGATCAACGGTGCCGAGGCGCTCGGGATCGCGGGCGAGACCGGATCGCTCGAGGTCGGCAAGTCCGCGGATCTCGTGCTGCTGGATCGGGATCCGTTCGCGCACCCCGCGCGCGAGCTGGCACGCACGACGGTGATCTCGACTTGGTTCGCGGGTCGCTGCGTGTACACGGCGGAGTAGCCGAGGCACTGGCAGAACGCTCGCGCAAGGGCTCTCGGCCGAACGTTCCCGGGGCGTCAATCCCGATGCGTCGGGAGTCAAGCCCGGTCGCCCGCGAAAGGCTTACGCTAGAGGCACCAAGCGTCACAAACGAAGGGACGGGTATGTACACCTACGAAAGCCTGCTCGCAGCGATCACGCCGACGAGCGGCGAAACGCGAGAGGTCCGCGACCCCGCGACCGACGAGCTCATCGGCACCGCCCCGGTGCAGACCGTCGAGGAGCTCGAGGCCGCGATCGATCGCGCCGCGGCGGCGCAGAAGTCCTGGGCCGCGCTGCCCGACGCCGAGCGCGTCGCTTACCTGCACAAGGCCGCGGATGCGATCAAGGAGAACGCCGAGGCGCTCGCCGAGCTGCTCTCGCGCGAGCAGGGGAAGCCGCTCAACGGGCCGAACGCCCGCTTCGAGGTCGGCGGCAGCGAGGTGTGGACCCGTGCGGCGGCCGACACCCCGCTCCCCGTCGAGGTGATCGTCGACGACGAGACGGGCCGGGCCGAGATGCACTACCGCCCAATCGGCGTGGTCGGCGCCATCTCGCCCTGGAACTGGCCGATGATGATCTCGATCTGGCAGATCGCGCCGTCGCTGCGGATGGGCAACACCGTGGTGATCAAGCCGGCCGAGACGACCACCCTGTCGGTTCTCGCCCTCGTCCACGTGATAAACGAGGTGCTGCCCGAGGGCGTGCTCAACCTCGTTGCCGGCAAGGGCAGCGTCGTGGGCGCTGCGCTCACCCGCAGCCCGAAGATCGGCAAGATCATGTTCACCGGATCGACCCCCGTGGGCAAGGGCATCATCGAGGCGAGCGCCGACAACGTCACCCGCCTCACGCTCGAGCTCGGCGGCAATGACGCCGGCATCGTGCTGCCCGACGTCGATCCCGCGGCCATCGCCGAGGGCCTCTTCTGGGGCGGGTTCATCAACACCGGCCAGACCTGCGCGGCGCTCAAGCGGCTCTACGTGCACGACGACGTCTATGACGACGTGGTCAAGCACCTGGTCGAGTTCGCGAAGAACGTGCCGATGGGCGTGGGGCTCGACGAGAACAACGTGCTCGGGCCGCTGCAGAACCCGGCCCAGTTCAAGGTCGTCGACGAGCTGGTCAAGGCAGCGAAGGACTCGGGCGCGACCATCGCGCTCGGTGGCGATCCCGACTACGACGCGCCGGGCAACTTCTACCCGACCACGATCGTGACCGACATCGATCCGCACAACCCCCTCGTCATCGAGGAGCAGTTCGGGCCGGCCCTGCCGATCATCCGCTACAGCGACCTCGACGAGGTGATCGAGCTCGCGAACGAGCTCGAGGTCGGCCTCGGCTCATCGGTCTGGTCGTCGGACCGGTCCAAGGCGCTCGATGTCGCGGCACGGCTCGAGGCCGGCACGACGTGGATCAACTCGCACGGCGGCCTGCACCCGATGGTGCCGTTCGGCGGCGCGAAGCAGTCGGGCTACGGTCGCGAGTTCGGCGTGGAGGGCCTGAAGGCCGTCTCCGTGCCGCACGTGATCAGCGGCTGATCGCGGCTTCCGGTGTATTCGACGAGGAGGAATCATGAGCAGTGAAGCCGAAGTCCGCGCCGCCGTGCAGAAGTACGTGGACGGCTGCGCGGCCGCTGATCCGGCGATGGTGCGCGACGCGTTCGACGAGAACGCGGTCATGTGGGGATACCTGGGCGCGGAGTATTCGACGATGCGCGGCGCCGAGTTCGCCGCCGAGGTCGTCGCAACCGCCGAGCCCCTGGGGGAGGAGTACTCGTATGAGATCCACGGCATCGTCGTGCAGGGCGAGGTCGCGTACGCGATCCTCGACGAGGTGCAATTCCTCGGTGCGGACTTCCGGAATTTCTTCGGACTGATCCGGCGCGACGGCGTCTGGCGCATCACGAGCAAGGTCTTCACGACTGTGTGAGCCTTTTCCAGAACTCCACCGGAGAGACGAAGCCCTGGGCGTCCCGCACGACGCCCAGGGCTTCTGCTTTTGCGGCTACCGCTTCTCAGCGGCCTTGATCATATACCCGGCACCACGCACCGTGTGAATCATCGGCGGTCGCCCGTCATCGATCTTCTTGCGCAAGTAGGAGATGTAGAGCTCGACCACACTGGGCTTGCCGGTGAAGTCGTAGCTCCACACGCGATCGAGGATCTGGGCCTTCGAGAGGACCCGCCGCGGGTTTCGCAGGAGGTAGCGGAGCAGCTCGAACTCCGTGGTCGTGAGCTCGATCGGCTTCCCGCCGCGCTCGACCTCGTAGCTGTCCTCGTTGAGCACGAGGTCACCCAACCGCAGCAGCGGATCCGGGTGCTGGTCGCGCAGCAGCTGCGAACGGCGCACAAGCGCGCGCAATCGGGCGATCAGCTCCTCCAGGCTGAACGGCTTGACCATGTAGTCGTCGCCACCGGCGGTCAGCCCGTTGATCCGATCGTCCACGGAGTCGAGCGCGGTCAGAAACAGCACCGGTACGAGAGAGCCCTCCGCGCGGATGCGTGAGAGCAGCTGCATGCCATCGAAGTCGGGCAGCATGATGTCGAGGACCATGACATCGGGGGTGAAGTCGTGGAGCTTCTCGAGACCCGCCGCGGCCGTCGCCGCGGTCTCGACCTCCCAGCCGTCGTAGCGGAGCGCCATCGCGACGAGCTGCAGAATCGAGTCCTCATCGTCGACGATGAGAGCGCGAAGCTTCGAGTTCCCGGCTATCGCCGGCGCGTCAGTGCCCATAGACCTCATTATCTGCCTCGCACCTTTGTATCGGCTGGGCCGGAGCAGATTTCTTCGGGGTCGACAGGCCCGAGCGAGGCGCGACCGGCCGCTCGGATCGGTGGGAGAATGGGAGCGATGGAGAGTTCGTCACCGGCTTACTTGCAGCGCGTCGTCGTCGATGGATCCGACCGCCTCGCCTGGCTCCGCGCACGCGCGCGCGGCATCACGGCGACCGATGTGGCGAAGCTCTCGACACCGCGATCCGTGGATGCGGCGGCCCACGACAAGCTGCACGGAAGCCGCTTCACCGGGAACGCGTATACCGAGCACGGCAAGGCCCGCGAACCCGAGATCGCCGCGTGGGTGGAGCGGGAGTACGGGATCGCGCCGAGCCGCGCGCTCTTCCACGCCGAGCGCGACATGCGCCACCTGGCCACTCCCGACGGGCTCGCCGAGCGCGAGGGCGGGCGACTGGAACTGGCCGAGATCAAGACCACCAACAAGGAGTGGCGCACGATTCCACGCCACTACCTGCGGCAGGTGTGGTGGCAGCAGTACGTGCTCGGCGCCGAGCGCACCCTGATGGTCTGGGAGCGGCACGAGGACTTCGTGCCCGTCGGCGATCCCGCATGTCGGTGGATCGACCGCGACGAGGATGAGATCGCGAAGCTCGTCGGCCTCGCCGGCCGGCTCATCGACGCGCTGATCGAGCGTTCGGCGTAGACGAGCGGCCCCCGGGGAGGCGCCATGCCGGGCCGCTCGGGACGGGTGCGCCGGGTCGGGACGGTCGCCCTCGGCAGCCCTCGCGTCAGTGCCGGATCGTGCCGAGGTAGCCGAGCACCGCGGCGACGAGGCCGAACGCCACCGCGATCACCCAGTGCGCGCCGAGTCCGAGCATCGCGGCGACGGTGGCCGCGATCAGGAGCAGTTCGATGAGGCCCGCCACGAATCGATCGACGCGGAGCATCGGCCGCGGCGAGAGGAAGAGCGCCCAGAGCAGCACGGCGGCGACGAGGAGAGCCGCAGCGATGAGCAGGCCGGGCCAGGGCAGCGCCCACTCGGCGAGCGCCCAGACGGTGAGGAGCACGATGCAGGCGAGGTGGAAGACGCCGCGCAGTGCGGGCACGATCTGGCGGTTGGCGGCGGGCGCAGTCTCGTTCTCGGGCTGAGTCACGCACTCAGTCTACCGAGCCCGCGACGGCCACCACGGGGTGTCGGATCCCCCCGATAGACTGAACTCCCGACGATGAGGCGAGGAGGCACCCCCATGATCCATGCGGCGAACTGGGTCGACCGGCTGCTCGACGGCTCGCTGTTCAACGGCAGCGTGTTCCTCGTGATCGGCATCGTCGGCGCCCTGCTGCTGCTGGTCTCGGTGCTGCTCGACGGCATCTTCGATCTCTTCGACTTCGGCGACGGCCCGCTCAGCCTCACGACGATCGCGGCCTTCACCGCCATCTTCGGCTTCGCCGCCTTCGCCGCAACCGGAGCCGGCGTCGGCACCGGTGTCGCCGCAACGATCGGAGCGCTCGCCGGCCTCGTCGGCGCCGCCGCCGCGTGGTGGCTCAGCCGCCTCATTCGGAACGCCGAGTCGAACGCGGCGGTGAGCGAGGCGGATCTCGTGGGCAGCGAGGCGAGCGTCGTCCTGCCGATCCCCGCCGACGGCCTCGGCGAGGTCGCGCTCGTGCGCCACGGCGAACGCGTCTCGCTCTCGGCCACCGCCCGGGAGGCGATCCCCCGCGGCAGCCGGGTGCGCATCGTGCAGACCCTGACGTCGACCTCGGTGCTCGTCGAAGCCACCGGTCCATCGGACCCGGCCGGCACCGCACCCGCAGCCGGCCCCGACCCGGCACCCTGATCCTCACGCCCACGATCCCACGGAGACGCAATGTTCCTCTTCACCGCACCCTTCATCGGCATCTTCGGCGCGCTGATCGCACTCGTGCTGATCGCGCTCGTCATCATCAAGCGCTACCGCATCGCGAAGCCCGACGAGGCGATCATCGTGACGGGCGGCAAGGGCAAGGAGGTGCGGGGCGCCGACGGCAGTGTGACCCGCGACCTCTCGGGCCAGAAGGTCGTGACCGGCGGCGGCGTGTTCGTGCTGCCGTTCGTGCAGAAGTCCTTCAGCATCTCGCTGCGCTCGCGCCGGCTCTCGATCACCACCGAGGCGCAGACGACCGACGGCATCACCATTCAGGCGCAGGCCGTCGCCGTGGTGAAGGTCGGGGGCACGCAGGAGATGATCCGGGCGGCCGCGCAGCGCTTCCTCTCGAACTCCGACGAGATCGACGAATCGACGCAGGAGGTGCTCTCCGGCTCCCTGCGATCGATCATCGGCGGCCTCACCGTGCTGCAGATCATCCGCGACCGCGCGGTCGTCGCCCAGAGCGTGCTCGAGGCCGCGGAGGAGGCGCTGACCAAGCAGGGGCTCGTGGTCGATACGCTGCAGATCCAGGAGATCCGCGACGCGGCCGACTACATCACGAACCTCGGCCGGCCCGAGGCCGCGAAGGTGCGCCAGACCGCGGACATCGCCGAGACGAACGCCTACCAGGCCTCGGAAGAGGCGAAGATCAGCGCCGAGAAGGTGCTGCTGGATCGCAATCGCGAGCTCAAGCTGCGGCAGGCCGAGATCCAGGCCGAGACCGACAAGGCGTCGGCTCAGGCCGCCGCCGCCGACCCGCTGGAGCAGGCCATCCAGCGGCAGACCATCGTGCAGCAGCAGGAGCTCACCGCCCAGCGCGAGGTCGCGCTCAAGAAGGAGCAGCTGAACGCCGAGGTGCGCGCCGTCGCCGAGGCCGAGGCGTTCCGGGTGGAGGCGCTCGCCAAGGCGGATGCGGCTGCCGCCGTCGCCGCGGCGGAGGCCGAGGCGAAGGCGACGGAGGCGAAGGGCCTCGCGGAAGCGAAGGCCACGGAGGCGAAGGGCCTCGCCGAGGCGAAGGCCGTCGAGGCGCGGGGCCGCGCGTTCGCCGCGCAGGCCGACTCGGTGCTGGCGCAAGAGCTGATCCACCTGCTGCCGGCCATCGCGCACGAGTACGCGCAGGCCATCGGCGCCATCGAGACGATGACGGTCGTCTCGGCTGACGGGAGCTCGAAGGTCGCGGGCGAGGCGATGGGCAACCTGAAGGGCCTGCTCGATATGGCGCGCGATACGGTCGGCATCGACCTCGCGGGCATGCTGAACGGGGCCGTCCGGCGCGGGGCCGCGGGGGCCGCGGCGGGGCGGGCGCGGGCGGGCGGCGGCG
>JAGQTL010000228.1 GCA_020439035.1 Leucobacter sp.
GTGCCCGCACCGGGACCGCCGTGCAGGAACACGACCGGCTTTCCCTCGGGGTTGCCCGACTGCTCCCAGTAGACGCGCTGGCCGTCGCCGGCGAGCAGGAACCCGGTCTCGTAGGGCTCGATGGGCGGATAGAGGATGTCGTCGAGGTGCGCCGCGACGCCCGATGAGCCGCTCACAGGTTGTTTCCGACCGAGAAGGTGTCGCAGGCCTGCCAGCTGCCGTTGAGCCCCGTGGTGAACCAGCGCTGGCGCTGTTCGCTCGAGCCGTGCGTCCAGCTCTCGGGGTTCACTTGACCCGACTGCGCCTGGATGTGGTCGTCGCCGACGGCCGCGGCCGCGTCGAGCGCGTCGCGGATCTGCTCGTCGGTCGGGCGCTGCAGGTAGGCGACGCCGTGCTCGTCTTTCTGCTCGCCCGCTCCCTTGACCCATGCCCCGGCGAAGCAGTCGGCCTGCAGCTCGGAGCGCACGCCGTTGCTGTAGGGGCCGGTGCCGTTCGACGGGTACCGGTCGAAGATGCCGGTGATCTGCTGGATGTGGTGGCCGTATTCGTGCGCCAGCACGTAGAGCTGCGCGAGCGGCCCGGCTTCGTCGCCCAATTGCTGCTCGAGCACGTCGAAGAACGTCGGGTCGATGTAGACCGTCTCTTCGGGCGGGCAATAGAAGGGGCCGGTCTCGTTCGACGCGGTGCCGCACGAGGTCGGCGTCGACCCGTCGACGATGATGAGCTGCGGCTGCCGGTACCCCTGCACCTGAGTCGCCCAATAGGAATTGATGACCTTCGAACCCGCCGCGAGGCGGCAGTCGACGCTCGCGTTGGCGTCGGCACCCGTCTCGCAGTTCTGAATCTCGGACTCGGTGCCGGGCCCCGCCTGCAGCCCACCACCCCCGCCCAGAAGACTGGAGAAGTCGCCGCCGGTGAAGATCTGGAGCAGGATCACGGCGATCGCTCCGAGGCCGCCGACACCTCCCGCGATCACTCCGCCACCGGGGCCGCGCCGCTTCGCGCCGCTCCCGCTCACATCGGCGTTGCTGTTGAACGTCATGGGCACACCGTATCGTGTGGCGCGCTCCGCCCCCAGAGGCGGCGCCCGCTCGCGCCGCCACCACTACCCGCGCGCCTCGCCGCCGCGCCCGCGCGGCCCTAGGCTCAGAACATGGATGCCACCACCATCACCGTCACCGGCGCGGGCGGCCAGATCGGCTACGCGCTGCTGTTCCGCATCGCCTCGGGTGCACTCCTCGGAGACGACCACCCTGTTCGGCTGCGGCTGCTCGAGATCCCGCAGGGGCTGAAGTCGGCCGAGGGCGCCGCGCTCGAGCTGCAGGACTGCGCGTTTCCGCTCCTGCAGAGCGTCGAGATCACCGACGACGCCCGCACCGCGTTCGACGGCGCGAACCTCGCGATGCTCGTGGGCGCACGCCCGCGCACCGCCGGCATGGAGCGCTCCGACCTGCTCGCCGCGAACGCCGGCATCTTCGGCCCGCAGGGCGCGGCGCTGAACGAGGTCGCGGCCGACGACGTGCGCGTGGTCGTCGTGGGGAACCCGGCCAACACGAACGCGCTGATCGCCGCGGCATCCGCCCCCGACATCCCCGGCGACCGCTTCGCCGCGCTCACCCGCCTCGATCACGACCGCGCTGTGGCGCAGCTCGCGCAGGCGACGGATGCCCCGGTGTCGGACATCCAGGGCGTGACGATCTGGGGCAACCACTCCGCGACGCAGTTCCCCGACGTCGATCACGCGACGGTCGCCGGCCGCGCCGCGCGCGAGGTACTCGCCGAGCGCCTGGGCGGTGACGACGCGGCCGAAACCTGGCTCGACGACGAGTTCGTGCCCCGTGTCGCGAAGCGCGGCGCCGAGATCATCTCGGTGCGCGGTTCGTCGTCGGCGGCATCCGCTGCGAACGCCGCGATCTCGCACCTGCGCAGCAGCGTGCAGGGAACCGGCGACGGCTGGACGAGCGCTGCCGTGCTCTCGCGCGGCGAGTACGGGGTTCCCGAGGGGTTGTACTCGTCGTTCCCGGTCACGAGCGACGGCTCGGGCTACCGCATCGTCGAAGGCCTCGACCTCGACGCGCGCGCCCGCACACGCCTCGACGCCTCGGTCGCCGAGCTCGTCGCCGAGCGTGACGCCGTGCGCGCCCTGGGTCTCCTCTGACGACTCGGTCCTCTCTCACCCTGCGTTCTCTCTGACCCCCGACCCCTCCCGCGGAGCTGACCGATGGACCTGCTGCTCGTCATCGTGATCGGCGTGATCGCCGTCGCCGTCGTGACGGCGCTCGCCGAGCGGCTCGGGGTCGCGGGGCCGCTGCTGCTCGTGGCGCTCGGCCTCGCGATCGGGCTGCTGCCGTTCGTCGAGGTTCCCGAGATCGACCCCGAGCTGATCCTGGTGGGGGTGCTGCCGCCGCTGCTGTATGCGTCGGCGGTGCGGCTGCCGGCCATCGAGTTCCGCCGCGATCTCGCGCCGATCTCGGGGCTCGCGGTCGTGCTCGTGATCATCACGGCGCTCGTGCTGGGTTGGTTCTTCTCGCTCGTGCTACCGGGGGTCGGGTTCGCGCTGGGGGTGGCGCTCGGCGCGATCATCAGTCCGACGGATGCCGTGGCCACCTCGATCGCGAAGAGGCTCGGCATCTCGCCGCGGGTGACCACGATGCTCGAGGGCGAGAGTCTGCTCAACGACGCGAC
>JAGQTL010000015.1:0-4479 GCA_020439035.1 Leucobacter sp.
GCACCGTCGGCGCCGGCACGGTGACGAAGATCGTCGAGTAACCTGTCATCCTGCGCGTAGTCGCAGGATCCAGAAAACCCCGGGAGATCATCTCCCGGGGTTTTCTTATTCGCCCAACCCGTCATCCTGCGCGGGGCGAACGAAGTGAGCGGAGTCGCAGGACCTCGCCCGAAGAGGAGAACCTGCAACCTTGAACCGAGCGCGAGGGCGCACTCGGGGCCGGAGAGTCACCCTGCGGAGGCCGCTCCGGGACGCCGTCTCGTGCCCGCGGGCGACGGTACTTACTCGTTGCCGATCTGCTTGTCGAGGTTCGCGCGCACATCCTCGACCTGGTCGGCGAACTTGCCGCCGGTGACCTTGTTGGCGAGGTCGGCCGCGCCGCCGAGGATCTTGTCGCTGATGCCCTCGGCCTGCTCGCTCTTCAGGGCATCCTGGATCTTGTCGGCGTTGTCCTTCACGAACTCGCCGGCCTGCTTCGCCAGATCCTCGGCCTTCTTCGTGATGTCTTCTGCACCCATGTCGGCTCCTTGCTCCTTCGTCGTGGGACGATACGAATGGTTGCGAGGCGGATGCCACGCGGTCTCAGTATCGCAGGAACGGGTGCCCGATCCGCAAGAAACTTTCGCGCGACGACAACTGGGAGGCCCCGTCGCCCGGTGCGTTTGCACGGGGTGCACGCATCGTGGGCGGTAGCATCGAAGTAGTCGTTCGCGCCGCGCGACGATGTTCCGCCGATCGCATCCGGGAGTAGCCAGTTGTCGCAGTCCGCAGGCCCACGCTTCACGCAGTTCGCGAAGAACGCCGGCCTGTTGTTCCTCGCCGACGCGGTCGCCTGGTGCATCGGGATCCTCGCGGCGCTCGTGCTCCGGTTCGACTTCGACTTCTCGCGCCTGCATTGGGGCTGGGCCTTCGCCGTGGTCGGCGTGACGATCGTGCTCCAGCTGCTCGCGGGGTGGGCCTTCTGGCTCTACCGCGGCCGCTACGAGCTCGGCGGCTTCGACGAGGTCCGCGTTCTGGTCTTCGACACGATCGCCGTCATGGTCGTCGCGTGGATCTTCGCGTTCCTGGTCGGCTACGGCAACGGTATTCCGCGCAGCACCCTCGTGATCGCCGCTCCGATCAGCTTCACGCTGATGGCCGCCGTGCGCTACCTGGCGCGCCTGCGCGCCGAGCGGCTCCGGAAGCCGGGCGGCGGTGCGGAGCGTGCGCTGCTCTACGGCGCCGGGTACCTCGGGAACCAGACGGTCAAGCGGCTGCTCACCGACTCCGCGTCCGAGCTGCTGCCGGTGGGGTTCCTCGACGACGACCCGGCGAAGCGCAACCTCGAGGTGCGCGGTGTGCGCGTGCTCGGCGGGTTCGACGACCTCACGGATGCGGTGCGGTCGACCGGGGCGACGGTGCTCCTCGTGAGCATCGGCGACGCCGATGCCGCGGTGATGCGGCGGATCGATCAGGCCGCCGACCGGCTCGGCCTCTCGGTCATGGTGCTGCCGCCGCTCGACCAGATCCTCCAGAACGCCTCGTCGATCGCGGAGGTGCGCGAGCTCTCGATCGAGGATCTGATCGGCCGGCACCCGGTGCGCCTCGAGACCGAGTCCATCGCGAAGTACCTGCAGGATCGCGTGGTGCTCGTGACCGGCGCCGGCGGCTCGATCGGATCGGAGCTCTGCCGGCAGCTCTCGCGCTTCGCACCGAAGGAGCTGATCCTGCTCGATCGCGACGAAACGGCGCTGCAGGCCACGCAGCTCTCGATCAGCGGTCATGGGCTCCTCGACACCCGCGACGTGGTGCTGAACGACATCCGCGACGCGGAGGCACTCCGGGTGATCTTCGAGGAGCGCCGCCCCGACGTCGTGTTCCACACCGCGGCGCTCAAGCACCTGCCCATGCTCGAGCAGTACCCCGACGAGGCGTGGAAGACCAATGTGCTCGGCACCCTCAACGTGCTGCGCGCCGCGCGCGGGGTGGGCGTGCGCACGTTCGTGAACATCTCGACTGATAAGGCCGCGAACCCCACGAGCGTGCTCGGGCACTCCAAGCGCGTCGCCGAGAAGCTGACGGCGTGGATGGCCGAGGAGACGGGGGAGCGCTACCTCTCCGTGCGCTTCGGCAACGTGATCGGCAGCCGCGGATCGATGCTGCCGACCTTCCGCGCGCTCATCGAAGCCGGCGGGCCGCTCACCATCACCCACCCCGACGTCACGCGCTTCTTCATGACGATCCCCGAGGCATGCCAGCTCGTTATTCAGGCCGGCGGCATCGGGCGCCCGGGAGAGGTGCTGATCCTCGACATGGGCGAGCCGGTGAGCATTCTCGACGTGGCCAAGCGCATGATCGCGCAGTCGGGCAAGCCCATCGAGATCGTCTACACCGGGCTCCGTCACGGCGAGAAGCTGCATGAGGAGCTCGTCGGCAAGGGCGAGGGCGATGAACGGCCCTTCCACCCGAAGATCTCGCACGCGCACGTCGACACGATCACGCCGGAGGTGCTCGACCACCAGGGCTGGATCGCGCGCATGGATCTCACCGTGGACGCCGAGGGG
Source organism: Leucobacter sp. (assembly GCA_020439035.1). Classification (GTDB taxonomy): domain Bacteria; phylum Actinomycetota; class Actinomycetes; order Actinomycetales; family Microbacteriaceae; genus Leucobacter. Next base: position 2,544 of record JAGQTL010000015.1, read on the forward strand.
CGCGTGCAGTGATCTGGCAGGGCTGCGACGACGGGCTCGTGGGGCCGTGCAATGATGCGATCGACGCAACCGAAACGCTGCAGTTCTCCGGGCCGGCGCTCGCGCTCGTCGTGACGCTCGTGCTGAGCCTGGTGCTTCCGTTCGCGGTGCGCCCGCTGCTGGTGCGGCTCGGGATCATGGACGTGCCGAACGAGCGATCCTCTCACGAACGCCCGGTGCTGCGCGGTCTCGGCCTTGCGGTGCTGGTCGCGCTGATCGGCGGCGGCGGGCTCGCGACCCTCGTCATCTGGTTCGCGGGGCCCGCTGCAGCCGACTGGAAGTACCTGCTGCTCATCGGTCTGGGCTCGTTCGCGGCGGGGCTGCTCGGCCTCAGCGAGGATCTCCGCGGGCTGAGTGTCCCGGTGCGCAGCGCTGTGCTGCTGCTGATCGCGTTCTCGGCGTCGGTCGCGCTGATCTGGATGACCCGTGGCGAGACCGGCGGGGCGGTGACCGCATCGGAGCTCGCGGGGGCCTCGGGGGCCGCGTCATTCGGATGGGCTGCGCCGTCGCTGGTCGCCAACCTGCCGTTCTGGGTACTCGCGCTGCTCGTCGTCTACGGCGTGCTCTTCATCTCGAGCTATATCAACGTCGCGAACTTCATGGACGGCCTCAACGGCATCAGCGGCTTCCACGGCGTGGTCGCCGGCCTCGCGTTCGCGGCGGCGGGTGCGCTCTCGCACTTCGACTGGCTGGTGATCGCCGGCCTCGCGCTCGCCGCGGGCTTCGGCGGCTTCCTGCCCTGGAACCTCTCGAAGCCAGGAGGCTTCCTCGGCGATGTCGGCAGCTACCTGCTCGGCGGGTCCGTGGCCATTACGAGTTTCGCCGCGCTCGTCGCCGGGGTGCCCGTGCTCGCGACCATCGGTCCCATGATCGTCTACTTCGGCGATGTCGGGGTCACGCTCGTGAAGCGCGTGCGGGCGGGGCACAAGTGGGACGAGCCGCACAAGGAGCACGTGTACCAGCAGCTGCAGCAGCAGGGCCGGTCCCATGTCTCGGCCTCGCTGATCAACGCGGCCTTCACCGCCGCGGCCTCGCTGCTCGGCCTCGCCTCGTTCTTCGTCGCGCCGGTCTGGTGGTGGGGGCTGCTGGTGGCGGGGCTTGCTCTTCTGGCCGTCTACCTTCGACTGCCGAGGCTCCTCGCCCGCTGATCCTCCGCCGCTCCGGCCCCGCCCGAGCGCGCGGAGCGCCGGCGTTTCAACGGCGGATCTGCAGAAACCAAGCCCGATTTCTCGGATAGGGCTTGTTTCCCGCAGATCCCTTGGGCTTCGCCGTTCCGAGCCGCTCTCGGGCTCGGACATCTGGTCTTGGGGGAGCGCGCGAAACGCGCGACACGCCCGGCTTGCAAAGATGGGTGAAACCGTGTCAGAATAGACAGGTTCAGTACTTTTCGCATGCGCGGAAATCACTGCCAGGCTGTGCATAGCCCTTCGACTCCATCGAGGCGGGGCTAGGCCGCGGGCAGCGAACACCAACCTCGCACGGTTCGTCGACGGGCCTCGGTCCGATCATGTTGCCGTGCGGGTTTTGACAGGTGAACAGAGACCCAGTACTTGCTCGTGAAGCGGAGTGCCAGGGCGCTGATACGCAAGACGTCCAATGCCGGGCGCACTGCCCGTGGGCATCTCTCGAGATGCGCGCGGGGAGGAGCACACGGTACGACGCAACCAGAAAGAGAGAGTCATATGGCGGCGCAGAAGATCCGCATTCGACTGAAGTCGTACGACCACGAGGTCATCGACACCTCCGCACGCAAGATCGTCGACACCGTGACCCGCGCCGGTGCGACCGTGATCGGCCCCGTGCCGCTCCCCACGGAGAAGAACGTGATCGCAGTGATCCGTTCGCCCCACAAGTACAAGGACAGCCGCGAGCACTTCGAGATGCGCACGCACAAGCG
>JAGQTL010000015.1:4507-6283 GCA_020439035.1 Leucobacter sp.
AAGGCCGTCGACTCGCTCATGCGTCTCGACCTGCCGGCCGACGTCAACATCGAGATCAAGCTGTAAGGGGGTCTCTGGGATGTCGAAGAACAATCGCAACGTCAAGGGTCTCCTGGGCACCAAGCTCGGCATGACTCAGGTCTGGGACGAGAACGGCAAGGTCGTTCCCGTGACCGTCATCGAGGTGGCCCCGAATGTGGTCACCCAGATTCGCACCGCAGAGGTCGACGGCTACAGCGCCGTGCAGATTGCGGCGGGTCAGATCGATCCCCGCAAGGTGAACCAGCCCACGGCCGGTCACTTCGCCAAGGCGGGCGTCACCCCGCGCCGTCACCTCACCGAGGTGCGCACGGCGGACGCCGCGGAGTACGCGCTGGGCCAGGAGCTCACCGTCGACGCGACCTTCGAGGCCGGCCAGCTGGTCGACGTCGTCGGCACATCGAAGGGCAAGGGCTTCGCCGGCACCATGAAGCGCCACAACTTCTCGGGCGTTTCCGCTTCGCACGGCGCGCACCGCAACCACCGCAAGCCCGGTTCGGTCGGTGGCGCTGCCACCCCCGGCCGCGTCTTCCGCGGCCAGAAGATGGCCGGCCGCATGGGCAGTGACCGTGTGACCGTGCAGAACCTGACCATCCAGGCGATCGACGCCGAGAAGGGTCTGCTGCTCGTCAAGGGCGCCGTTCCCGGTGGCCGTGGCCGCCTCGTATTCGTTCGCAACGCAGTGAAGGGGGCGTAGTCCATGGCTACCGCAACCAAGCTCGAGGTCGTCGACGCCAAGGGGAAGAAGGCCGGCTCGGTCGAACTGCCCGACGCGCTCTTCGGCGTCGAGACCAATGTGCCGCTGATCCACCAGGTGGTCACCGCTCAGCTCGCCGCTGCGCGCCAGGGCACGCACAAGGCCAAGAACCGCGGCGAGGTCAGCGGTTCGGGCGTCAAGCCGTTCAAGCAGAAGGGCACCGGCCGTGCGCGCCAGGGCTCGGTCCGCATGCCGCAGCACCGCGGCGGCGGTGTGGTCCACGGACCCGTGCCGCGCGACTACTCGCAGCGCACTCCGAAGAAGATGATCGCGGCGGCCCTGACCGGCCTGCTCTCGGACCGCGCCCGCGGCAACCGGGTGCACGTGGTCGAGTCGTTCGGTCTCTCGGAGAAGCCGAGCACGAAGGCGGCGCGCGAGGTCATCGCCGCGGTCGCACCGGGCCGGCGAGTGCTGGTCGTGATCGACCGCGAGGATGAGGTCAGCGCGCTCAGCCTGCGCAACCTGCCGAACGTGCACACGCTGTTCCAGGATCAGCTCAACGCCTACGACGTGGTCGTCAGCGACGACCTCGTGTTCACCAAGGCCGCGTTCGACGCGTTCGTCGCCGCTCGGGCCGAGAAGGAGGTCTCGAAGTGAGCCTGAACAAGTCGCAGCACGACGTCATCATCCGCCCCATCGTCTCTGAGAAGAGCTACACGCGGATCGACGCGAACGGCCAGTACACCTTCGAGGTGCAGCCGACGGCCAACAAGACCGAGATCAAGCTCGCCATCGAGCAGATCTTCGGTGTGAAGGTCGCCAAGATCAACACGCTCAACCTCAAGGGCAAGACGCGCCGGACCAAGTTCGGCATCGGCAAGCGCAAGGACACCAAGCGCGCCGTCGTCACCCTGAGCGAGGGCACCATCGACATCTTCACGGCTGCGCTGTAGCTCGGAAGCGAAGAGGAACAAACATGGCTATTCGTAAGTACAAGCCGACGACCCCGGGTCGTCGCGGTGCCAGCGTCTCCGATTTCG
>JAGQTL010000229.1 GCA_020439035.1 Leucobacter sp.
CTCGACGAGCCCTTCGAGGCCATCGATCCGGTCTCGGCGGCCAACGTGACCGAGATCCTCGAGAAGTTCGTCGCCGGCGGTGGCAGTGTGGTGATGTCGAGCCACAGCCTCGACCTCATCCAGCGCGTCTGCGACCATGTCGCGGTGATCGTCGACGGCTCGGTGATCGCGCAGGGCACGGTCGACGCGGTGCGCGACGGGATGAGCCTCGAAGAGCGATTCCGCCACCTCACGCACGCGGATGACGAGGAGAAGGGCCTGTCGTGGTTGCACGGCTCCTCAGACTCCGACTAGCGCTGCTCGGCGCCGCCTTCCGCGGGCGTCCGACCGAGGTCGCGAGACGGATCCTGCTCGGGCTGCTCGGCGTGCTCGCCGCGGTCGGGCTCGCCTGGCTGCCCGGCGCGGTCGTGCCGGGATCCACGGCGGCGGCGGCGGCGCATGATCGCGCGGCCATCGATACGATTCTCGGTTCCGCGGTGCTCGCGATCGCGGTGATCGTCCCGTTCTTCGCGAATCGCCGGCGGCTCGAGCCGCGCCAATTCGGGCTGCTGCCCGAGACTTCGGGGTCCGTTGCGACCGCCATGCTCGTCACGAGCCCGCTGAGCTGGGCCGCGCTCTGGCTGCTGTGCTGGCTCGTGGCGCTCGGCGTGCTGCGCCCGGCGGCCGCGGCCGAGCCGGGCTGGGCGTTCCCCGCGGCCGCGGCGATCGCGTTCGTGTTCGCGGTCTGCGGCTCGGCGGTCTCGTCCGCGCTCTCGAAGCTGATCGTGCCGCGGCGCGCCGGAGGAACCCTGCGCGCGCTCGGCCTGCTCGCGCTCGTCGCCGCCCTGCCCGTCGTGATCTTCGCGGTGGCCCAGACCATGCGCACGCCCGGCAGCACGGTGACGGCCGACGCCGCGGACGTGCTGGGCCGCACCCCGTTCGGCGCGCCCTTCGCCGGCGCTTCGCTCGCGGCGGCCGGTGACCTCTCGGCCGCGATGGCCCGCCTGGGCATCGGCCTGCTCGGACTGCTCGTGCTGCTCGCGCTCTGGTACGCGATCGTCGGCGCCTCGCTCCGCACAATCGAGCGCCCCGACGAGGTCGCGGTCACGCGCGACGGCCTCGGCTGGTTCGACCGGGTGTCCGCGCGCCCCGCGGCCGTGATCGGTGCTCGCTCGCTCGGATACTGGGCCCGCGATCCCCGGTACCGCGTCGCGCTGATCGCGATCCCCATCGCCCCGATCGCGATGGTGGTCGCGCTGATGATCGCCGGGATCGCGCCCGAGGTCATCGCGCTGGTGCCGGTGCCCGTGATCCTGCTGCTCCTCGGCTGGTCGGTGCACAACGACGTCGCGCACGACTCCACCGCGATCTGGCTGCACGTCGCGAGCGGCACGCGCGGCCGCGACGATCGCTTCGGCCGGCTCATGCCCGTGCTGCTCCTCGGGCTTCCGGTCGTGCTGGTCGGCTCGAGCGTCAGCGTGACGATCGCCGGGGATTGGCGGCTGCTGCCGGCCGTGCTCGGCCTGAACACCGCACTGCTGCTCGTGGCGTGCGCGGCCTCGAGCGTGTTCTCCGCCGTGATGCCCTACCCGGCGACCCGGCCGGGGGACAGCGCCTTCGCGCAGCCGAGCATCTCCGGCGCCGGCGCCGGGCTCGCGCAGACGCTGTCGATGCTCGTCGCGCTCGTACTCGCCGTGCCACCGCTCTGGGTGTCGATCGCGGCGATTGTGGATCTCGACTTCGGGGAGAACGTGTTCGCGCTCTTCTTCGGCGTGCTGTACGGCCTGCTGGTGCTCGTCGGCGGCGTGCTCCTCGGCGGCTGGGCGTTCGAGCGCCGGGCTCCCGAGCTGGTCGCCGCGACCCAGATGTTCGACTGACCTCGTCGCGGCCGGTGCTCGGGCGCGGGCCCGCACGGCGTACACTCGGACAGTAAGAATAGAAGTG
>JAGQTL010000230.1 GCA_020439035.1 Leucobacter sp.
TCGACGTGTGGGTGGCCGACTGGGGCCACTGGCTCGCGAACCTGGGCGACGAGCCCGGCGTCGAGGCGGCGTCGGTCACGATCGAGACCGCGCCGGACTCGGGCACGCGGCTGCGCCGCGAGGTCGAGCACAACGTCGACGAGGACGCACCGCCGTTCTCGAAGGCCATGCTGGCCGACGTGGTGGGCTCGTACCCGGCCGGCTCGTCGACCGTGAAGGCGTTCGTGGCGATCACGTTCTCCGCCGCGCAGCGGTCCGGCAGCAAGAAGCGCAAGCCCGACGAGATGGGCCGCGAGCTCGCGGCCCGGCTGCCTGGGCTGACCGCCGGTCTGCAAGCCACCGGCGCGGGCGCCGCGCATCCCCTGTCCGCTCAGGAGCTGTGCGAGGTGGTGCGGGTCGCCTACGACCCGGCCGCCGCGGTGCTCATCGACGAGGCGCACGCCGCGGGTGAGACACCGGAGGTGTTCTGGACCGACGTCGGCCCCTCCGCGGCTCAGGCGTCCTGGGACCGCTACCGTCACGACTCCGGGACCTCGTGCACCTGGGCCATGACGCAGGCACCCCGTGGCAACGTGCAGAGCGGCGTCCTGGCGCGGCTCCTGGCACCGCACCGCGATATCGCGCGCAAGCGCATCACGCTGCTGTACCGGCCGATCGACGCCGCGAAGGCGGCCGCGATCGTCGAGGCGGATCTGCGCGCCGCCGAGTTCCGGGTCACCTCGACGAGCAAGCCGGCCGCGCGCGACAGCCTGGCCGTGCGCGCCGCGTCGGCCACCGCGCAGGAGGAGGCCTCCGGCGCGGGCCTGGTGCAGTTCGGGATGCTCGTGACCGCCACGGTGATGGACCTGTCCAAGCAGGCCGACGCTCGGGCGGCGATCGACAACCTCGCGGCGACCGCTCGCCTGCGCCTGCGTCCCGTCTACGGGAGCCAGGACAGCGCGTTCGCCGCGGCCTTGCCGCTGGGCCTGGTGCTGCCCAAGCACATCAAGGTCCCGGCCGAGCTGAGGGAGAAGCTGTGAGCGGGAAGCGATCGCGTCAGAAGCGTGGGAGCGCGAAGGTCGAACAGCCGCGCGAGCTGCGTCCGCAGCGGCCGCCGATGCGTGGGTGGCTGGGCCGCGGCCGGGGCACCTCGACCTACGTCCAGCAGGCCGACGAGTGGCGCGGCACGACGGTGCAGGTGTGCGGCATGTGGCCGTTCTCGATCGGTACGGGCACCCCGATGGTCGGGGTGCCCCTCGGTCGGCACATTCACACCGGCGCGACGCTGTGCTGCGATCCCATCTCGTGGTTCCAGCGCGCGAAGCTCATCTCCAACCCGTCGGCGTTCGTGCTCGGCAAGCCGGGCCTGGGCAAGTCGACGATCGTGCGGCGCATGGCGACAGGGCTCGCCGGCTACGGCGTGATGCCGCTGGTGCTGGGCGATCTGAAGCCCGATTACGTCGACCTCATCGAGGCGCTGGGCGGCCAGGTCATCACGCTCGGCCGCGGCCGGGGCTACCTGAACATTCTCGACCCCGGCGAGGCGACGGAGGCCGCCGCGCGGCTGCGCGAGGCGGGCTTCGAGAAGGAGGCCTCGCAGGTCCTCGCGGACGCTCACGGGCGCCGGCACACGATGGTGTCGGCGCTCCTGACGATCCTGCGATCGACCCCGCCGACCGATCGTGAGGAGACGATCATCGACCGGGCGTTGAAGCATCTCGACGAGCACCACCACGGCGTGCCCGTGCTGGGCGATCTGCTGCGCGTGATCCAGGACGGTCCCCCGGAGGTGCGCGCCGTCGCTCTCGACCGCGGCGACGATGCTCGCTACAAGGCGATCACGGAGGACCTGGAAGCCTCCCTCATCGGCCTGGTGGGCGGTGGGCGACTCGGAGAGACGTTCGCACGCCAGACCACCAACCCGATGCGCCGGGACGCCCCGGTGGTCTACGACGTGAGCGCGATCGACGACTCCGAGATGGACCTACAGGCAGCGACTCTGCTCGCGTGCTGGTCAGCCGGCTTCGGCACGGTGAACGTCGCGAACGCTCTCGCGGACGCGGGTCTGGAACCGCGCCGGCACTACTTCGT
>JAGQTL010000231.1 GCA_020439035.1 Leucobacter sp.
TGAGATCGGGGTTCTGCTCGCTGCCGGAAAGCGCGAACTCCTTCTCGATGATGCGCTGCGTGAGCACGAACCAGCTGTGCCCGTATCCGGTGCGCAGGATTTGCTCGAGCGTGCCGAGCGTGTCGAAGCCGGGGAGCGCGGGCGGCGGCATGCGCTTGCCCGTCGCGTCGAGCCAGAGGGATGAGGGGCCGGGAAGGATGCGGATGCCGTGCCGCGGCCAGACCGGCGAATGGTTGGCGATCCCCTCCGTGTAATGCCACATGCGGTCGGTGTTCGTGAGCCGCGCTCCGGCGCGCTCGGAGATCCCGAGCATGAGCCCGTCCACATGCGCGGGAACGCCGCACAGCATCTCGGCAGGAGCCGCCGGCAGATGGCTCGGCCAGTTGCGGCGCACGAGTTCGTCGTTGCCTCCGATGCCGCCCGACGCCACGATGACGGCGCCGGCGTCGAAGGCGAACGCTCCGACGACGTCACGGTTGGAACGGACACCGCGGCCGGCCGCATCCGGCGCGAGGATCTCACCGCGCGCGCCGGTGACCCGTCCGTCGCTGGTGACGAGCTCGGTCACGCGATGCCGCGGGCGGTACTTCGCGAGTCCCTCGGTGATGCCGCGGCGGAGCCGATCGGCGAACGGCTGGACGAGCCCGGGGCCGGTTCCCCAGGTGATATGGAAGCGCGGCACGCTGTTGCCGTGGCCCGAGGCCGTCGACCCGCCCCGTTCGGCCCACCCCACGACGGGGAAGAAGCCGACCCCGCGCTCCGAGAGCCACGCGCGCTTCTCTCCGGCGGCGAACTCGAGGTACGCCTCGGCCCAGCGCCGCCCCCAGAGGTCGTCGCCGCCCGCGTGCGACTCGTCCGCGGTATCGCGATCGAACCCGGCGCTCGCGAACCAGTCGGCCCGTGCGAGCTCAAGGCTGTCGCGAATCCCGAGACGTCGTTGCTCGGGGGAGTCGACGAGGAACAGTCCGCCGAACGACCACCAGGCCTGCCCGCCGAGATTGGCCTCGTTCTCCTGATCGACCATGATCACTCGCCGCCCCGCATCGAGGGCCTCCGCCGCGGCGACGAGACCCGCGAGCCCCGCCCCGATCACCAGCACGTCCGTCTGCTCGTCCGCCGCTCGCTTACCCGCCATGACCGCCTCTTCGTCGAATGCCCGTCTGGTGCGAGTCTAGTGAGTCGGCTCTCCGCTGATCGCAGCCGAGCCGCGCACGGCCGCATTCCGCGTGATCCGATCCAGTCGTTCGCGGGCGAGCCCGCGGCCCGGTCTCCGATGGGTGCGGACGTGCACGTCCACGGCGGCCCACCCGCCATCGACGCGGGCGACCAGGAGCCGGCACGCCACTTCGTCGGCGAGCCCGAAGCCCTCGGGGTCGTGCAGGAGATCGAGGACGGTGCGAAACGGCGTGGTCGCCCGGAACTCGCCGAAGGCGTGGATGTCGCCCTCGGTCAACCGGAGCTGGGCGATACGGCACTGCTCGGTGAGCGCCACGATCACGCGCTTGCGCCCCGCCGTGCTGACTCGGATTGGCCGCCCGGGATCGCGGGCGGCACCCCACACCCAGGCGGCCGTCAGGTGCGTGGCGACCCGACCGCCGATCAGGTACTCCGCGAGGGCATTCGCGCGCACCCGTGGCGTCTCCGGCCACCCGATGCCCCGGAAGCCCGGCCCGCAGGGCACGAGTGCGCCGTGGAGGCGCGCAGCCGATCGCATCGCGACCGGCCAGCGGTCGTAGCGGGGCGGGTGCGGCGGAACCGGGGACGCCGTTGAAGGGACGGTGAGCAGGGCCATGCCACCATCATCCCGACGCGGCGGCGCAGTGGGGGAGCGCCGGGCGAATCTGTGGAGAACCGGGCGCGGAACGACTACTCCACGCCCGGGAACGCCAAGGCGTTCCGAGCCTCGCGCGCGGATCGCCGGCGGATCCCGGTCGATCCGTGTCGTATCTTCCGGCTCAGTCTCCGAGCGCGGCGAGCCACGACTGCTGCGTCGCCAGCTTCTCCTCGGCGGCGGCCTTGGCCTTCGCGTCGGAGGCCGCGGCGATTTCGGCGGTGAGTTCGGCGATCGATGCCTCGAGCTGGCCGCGGAGTCCCTCGCTGCGCGCCTTTGTCTCGGGGTTCGTCGCCCGCCAGTGCTCGTCCTCGAGGCTCTTCACGTGATCCTCGATCCGACGGAGCCGACCCTCGATGTCGCGCAGCGAATCCCGCGGCACGCGGCCGATCTCGTCCCACTTGAGCTGCAGGGCGGTCAGTCGCTTGCGCGCAGCCACGCGATCCTGCTCCCGGAGGAGCGGCTCGGCCTCGGCCAGCAGCGCCTCCTTCGCCTTCAGGTTCTCGCCGTACTCCTCGTCCTGCAGCGCGGCCTCGGCCGCCTTCGCCGCGTACAGCGCGTCGCCGGCCGCCTTGAAACGCGCCCAGAGCTGGTCATCGAGCCGGCGATTGGCGCGGCCCGCCGTCTTCCACTCGTCGAGCAGATGACGATAGGCGGGAATGCCCTCGACGCCCCGGGGCGCGAGCGCCTCCGCCTGCGCGATCAGCCGTTCCTTGGCCTGCTTCACCTCTTTGTTGTTGGCGTCCATGCGGGCGAAGTGCGCGCGGCGGGCGGTGTCGAAGGTCTGGCGCGCGGTGCGGAACCGCTTCCACAGCGCGTCGGCCTGCGACTTCGGCACGCCCGCCCCGTGGCGCTGCGCCTCCTGCCATTCGTGGAACAAGCGCTCGAACGCCTCACCGGTGTCCTTCCACCGAATCGAGGTCTCGGGCTGCGCGGCCAGGGCTTCGGCCTCGGCGATGATGGCCTCGCGCTTCGCCACTGCCTCGGCGCGCGCGGCCTCGCGCTCGGCCTTCTGCTTCTCGGTGAGCTCACCGGCCTTGCCCGTCAGCTTCTCCACGCGGGCGCGGAGCGCTGCGAGGTCGCCGACCGCGGCCGGCTCCACGAGCGCCTGCTGCAGGTGCAGCACGGCCTCGCCCGCCTCGCCGCCCGCCACGCCGCGCGCGATGCGCGCTTCGAGCAGGGTCACCTGGCCCGCGAGATCGGTGTACTTGCGTTCGAAGTAGGCGAGCGCCTCTTCGGGTGTGCCGTCGGGGAACTGCCCGACCTCGCGCTCGGTGTCGCCCTCTCGCACGTACACCGTGCGGTTCTCGTCGACCCGGCCCCAGGGCTGTTCGTTCTCGCTCACCGTGATCACCCATCATTCCGTAGAGATGCCGGCATGCGCGGGATCGCGCGCGCCGACCGTGATTATCGCGATTCCCACTCTAGAGCACCGGCCGGCGCGCGGCCCGTGTCGATACCCGGATGTGATGCGCCGACGCGGATGACGGGGATGTCGGCGGTGCTCGTTAGCATGAGAGGCATGAACCAGCAGCCCGGCCACGCGACGCCGCTCGCCGTGCGGATGCGGCCGCGCTCGCTCGATGAGGTCGTCGGGCAGCAGCATCTGCTGGGGCCCGGCTCGCCCCTGCGCGTCCTGGCGAGCGAGGGCGGCGGCACGACCGGGCCGGTTTCGGTGATCCTGTGGGGGCCGCCCGGCACCGGAAAGACCACGATCGCTCAAGCGATCGCCGCGTCGAGCGGCCGCCGCTTCGTCGAGCTCTCCGCCGTCACGGCCGGCATCAAAGACGTGCGGACCGTCATGCAGCGGGCGCTCGACGATCGTGATCTCTACGGCGTCTCGACGGTGCTGTTCCTCGACGAGATCCACCGGTTCACCAAGGCTCAGCAGGATGCGCTGCTTCCCGGAGTCGAGAACGGCTGGGTGACGCTCGTCGCCGCGACGACCGAGAATCCCTCGTTCTCGGTGATCAGCCCCCTCCTCTCGCGCTCGCTGCTCCTCACGCTCGAACCGCTCTCCGAACGCGACCTGCGCGAACTGCTCCAGCGCGCGGTGGACGACCCGCGCGGCCTCGACCGTGCGATCCGGCTGACCGACGAGGCGCTCGAGGCGCTCGTTCAGCTCGCGTCCGGCGACGCGCGCCGCGCGCTGACCGGTCTCGAGGCCGCCGCCGGGTCTGCGCTCGCCGGCCGGGCGACGGACGAGGACTCGGGCGCCGGGGCGGGCGATCCCGAGCCGGAGGCACCCACGGTCACTGCGGAGACCGTGAGCGCGTCGATCGACCGAGCGCTGCTCCGCTACGACCGCCAGGGCGATGAGCACTACGACGTTATCAGCGCGTTCATCAAGTCGATCCGAGGGTCGGATCCCGACGCCGCGATCCACTATCTCGCCCGCATGATCGAGGCGGGTGAGGACCCGCGCTTCATCGCACGACGACTCATGGTGCACGCGGCGGAAGACATCGGCCTGGCCGACCCGCAGGCGCTGCCGATCGCCGTTGCGGCGGCGGAGGCGACCCAGCTGATCGGGCTGCCCGAGGCGCGCATCCCGCTCGCCGAAGCGACGATCTATCTGGCGACGGCACCGAAGTCGAACGCGGTGATCTCCGCGATCGATGCGGCCATCGCCGACGTTCGCGGGGGCGGCTTCGGGCGCGTGCCGAAGCACCTGCGCGACGGACACTACCCGGGCGCGAAGCGGCTCGGCCACGGTCAGGGCTACGTCTACCCGCACAACGACTCGCGCGGCGTGGTCGCCCAGCAGCATCTGCCCGACGAGCTCGTGGAGCGGGTGTACTACGCGCCGACCGAGCACGGCAACGAGCGCGCCGTGAAGGAGCGGCTCGAGAAGATCCGCAACATCACGCGTCGTGGGTGAGAGTCTGGTAAGCTGGCCGTTGGCCAACGTCGCGCCTCCTGCTGGCTGCAGGGAGGCGCACCGACGGCAGTCGCCCTGTAGCCGGGTTTCTGCAATGGTCGTTCCCTCACCGGAGACCGGTTCCTCACCGCGCTCCGGTTCGCTGCGTCGCGTGCGCCAGAGCACTCGGAACGAGTGCGCAGGCGCGGGCGCAGCATGACCGGGAGAACAACACGGCGGCGCGCAGCCCGCACGACGCCGAGATGAGAACAGTCAGAAACCCGAAAGGAACCCGCGTGTCGAAGAGCACTCGTACCCGCGCCAAGGTCCGCCAGTCGCGCGCCCTGGGCATTCCGCTCACCCCGAAGGCCGCCCGCTACCTCGAGAAGCGCCCCTACGGCCCCGGCCAGCACGGCCGCACCAAGCGCAAGAGCGACAGCGACTTCGCCGTTCGTCTGCGCGAGAAGCAGCGTCTCCGGGCCCAGTACGGCATCCGCGAGAAGCAGCTGGTCATCGCGTTCAAGGAAGCCCGCCGCCAGGACGGCCTGACCGGTGAGAACCTGGTCGAGCTGCTCGAGATGCGCCTCGACGCACTCGTGCTGCGTGCCGGCTTCGCCCGCACCACGGCGCAGGCCCGCCAGATGGTCGTGCACCGTCACATTCTCGTCGACGGCAAGATCGTCGACCGCCCGTCGTTCCGCGTGAAGCCGGGCCAGCTCATCCACGTGAAGGCGCGCTCCGAGGGCACCGAGCCCTTCCAGGTCGCCGCCGCCGGTGGCCACGCCGAGGTCCTGCCTCCGGTTCCCGGCTACCTCGAGGTCGAGC
>JAGQTL010000232.1 GCA_020439035.1 Leucobacter sp.
CACCCACCACGTCGAGGAGATTCCGCCCGGGTTCACGCACGTCCTCCTGCTGCGCGGCGGCCGTGTGCAGGCGGCGGGTCCGATCGACGAGACGATGACCGCGGAGAATCTCGAGCTCGCCTTCGGCATGCCCTTCGAGCTGACGCGGCACGAGGGCCGCTTTGCCGCCGTCGCTCGCGCCTAGCATCTGATAGACTCGACGGTTGGTGCGGATTCGTCCGCCGATCCCAAGTCCTCGGCGCATGCTGTTACATGCTCCACCTCAGGCACCACGAAGGAACTCCCATGAAGACCGACATCCACCCCGAGTACCGCCCGATCGTATTCCGCGACCTGGCCTCGGGCGAGACATTCCTCACCCGCTCCACGCTGACGAGCGAGAAGACCATCGAGCTCGACGGGGAGACCTACCCGGTCATCGACGTCGAGATCTCCAGCGCATCGCACCCGTTCTACACGGGCAAGCAGCGCATCCTCGACTCCGCCGGTCGCGTCGAGAAGTTCAACAAGCGCTTCAAGGGCTTCGGCGCCTGATCCAGGCCTTCGACGAACGGGCGGACCCCTTACGGGGTTCGCCCGTTCGCGTTCATCGGAGCGGCCACGACCCCTCTGCGACGAAGTTCGGGTCCTTCACCCGCCGCATGTATTCCTGAAAGCTCGCGGCCTGCGCGGCCGCCCACTCGATCTGCGCGGTATGCAGCTCGGTGCTCTCGCCCGGGAGCACGTGCGCATAGCGCGCGGCGATCGCCTGAGCCACACGGCCGGCCGCAATGGCGTCTTCGCCGGCATCGTGCGCCGTGCCGAGATGCACCCCGTAGTGCTCGCTCACCACGTCGAGGGTGCGCTTGCCCCGGCGGAAACGATCGACGTGCTTGTCGATCACGAGCGGATCGATCACCGGGGAGGGCGCCCCGGGCCAGGCGAGGCCGTGCCGATCGGCCTCGTCCCGCAGCAGCGTGAGGTCGTACGGAGCGTTGTAGACGACGACGGGGAAGCCGCGCTCGAGCATGTCGAACAGCTGCTCGATGATCTGCTCGACGCCGATGCGCGCCGTGACGCCGCTCGCGCGTGCGACCTCCGTGGTGATCCCGTGCACGCGCGCGGCGCCCTCGGGAATCTCGACGCCCGGATCGATCAGCCAGTCGTAGCGCTCGCTCACCTCGCCCGCCTGGCCGATCAGCGCGATCGTGGCGCTCACCACACGCGCGCGGCTCGGATCGATCCCGGTGGTCTCGGTATCGAAGACGGCGAGGCGCGAAGCCCAGAGCGGGGGAGCAGCGGTCACGAGCGGTCCTTTCGTCGTTCCCCAGCGTAGCGGCACCCACCGACTTCGCCGCCGCACGCACTACACTCGACGGGGTGAGCGACGCACCCCCCGATCTGCTGGTGGACACGCTGGGCATGCGGACCCCCGTCTGGCGCTACGGGCCCCCGGACGGCGAGCCGATCGTGTTCGTGCACGGTTTCCGCGGCGACCACCACGGTCTCGAGGGCATGGCGCGCGCACTGGCCGCTCGCGAGCCCGCCTCCTGCGTTCTCGTACCCGACCTCCCCGGCTTCGGTGTCGCACCCGCCGTGCCCGGCCGCATTCACGACCTCGACCTCTTCGGCGCCTGGCTGCGAGCCTTCGTCGCGGCGGCGGCGCCGGGGGGCGGATCGATCCTCGGTCACTCCTTCGGCACCCTCGTCGTGGCGAATGCGCTGGCTCAGGGGCTCGAAGCGCGCAGTGTGACGCTCGTGAACCCCATCTCGGCGCCCGCGCTGGCCGGGCCGAAGGCTGCGCTCACCCGGCTGGCCATCTTCTACTACTGGGCCGCCGACCACCTGCCGGAGGGTCCCGCACGCGCGCTCCTGAGCCACCCCGTGATCGTCCGCGTGATGAGCGTCGTCATGGCGAAGACGAAGGATCCGGCCCTCCGCGCCTGGATCCATGCGCAGCACGATCGCTACTTCAGCCGCTTCGCCGATACACGCACGCTCCTGCAGGCCTTCACGGCGTCTGTGTCGCACACGGTGCCCGAGTACGCCGCGCGGATCGCGCAATCGACGCTCCTGATCGCGGGGGATCGCGACGACATCACGCCGCTCACCGCGCAGCTCGGGCTCCAGCGGCAGCTGGCCGACGCGCGGCTCCGCGTGCTGCCGGGCGTCGGCCACCTGGTGCACTACGAGGCGGTCGACGCGGCGATCGACGAGCTCGCCCGGTTCCTGCACGATCGGGACACCGCGGGCGCGGGGGAGCACGGATGAGGCTGGTCCGCATCGCATCCCTCGCCTCGCCGGATCTTGCGGACTACACGCACCTCACCGACGTCGAGCTGCGCAAGGTGCGCGAGCCGGCCGAGGGGCTCTACCTCGCGGAATCGCCGAAGGTGATCGAGCGGGCGCTCCGCGCTGGCCACCGGCCTCGTTCGGTGCTGATCCTCGAGGACTGGCTACCGCGCGTCGCGCCGCTCCTGGCCGATCACCCCGAAGTCCCGGTGTACGTCGGCGACTCGGATCAGCTGCAGGAGCTCACCGGCTTCCACCTGCACCGCGGTGCGCTGGCCTCGATGCACCGCCCGGCGCCGAGGGATCCGCGGGAGCTGCTCCGCGCGTCGCGCCGGGTCGTGGTGCTCGAGGACCTCGCCGACCACACGAACGTGGGCGCGATCTTCCGCTCCGTCGCCGCGCTGGGGGCGGACGCCGTGCTCCTCTCACCGGCCTGCGCCGATCCGCTGTACCGGCGTGCGGTGCGCGTGAGCATGGGCGCGGTGCTCCAGGTGCCGTGGGCTCGCCTCCCCACGTGGCCGGAAGCCGGCCCGATGATCCGGGAGGCGGGTTTCGAGCTGGCCGCGTTCGCGCTCCGGGACGATGCGGAGGACCTCGCGGACTTCGTGGCTGACGTGCCAGAACGCCTGGCCCTGCTGTTCGGCACCGAGGGGGAGGGGCTCACGCGGAGAGCGCTGGCCTCCGCGACCCGGTGCGTCACGATCCCGATGGAGCACGGCGTCGATTCGCTCAACGTTTCCACGGCGGCCGCGCTCGCGCTGTGGGCCGTGCGGACCGCTGATCGCGCGGGTGCGGCGCGCGTTCCGCAAACGGACAACCTCCGCGGCTAAGCTCACTCCGGAGTGCTCGCGACGCGCGGGCATCGGAGTGGATCGGCGCGGGAAAGGGGAGTGGCGTGCGGGGGATCGGCCGAGGCAAAGCGCTGCTCTACGCGCTCGTCGCCCTGGCCGTCGGCGCGGTCTCCTACCTCATCGGCGTCCGGAGCGGGTTCGGGCAGTCGGCCGAGGACAGCGCGCTCGGCGCCTCGAACTTCACGTACGATCCACCGGCCCCGCTCAGCCTTGTCAACACGGCCACGGTCGCGGTCGCTCTTCTCGTCGTCGCGCTGATCGCGTGGGTGTATCGGGGGCCCCTGCGCGCGTTCTGGATCCTGGGTTTCTCGGGCGCCGCGCTGCTCGCCTCGCAGCTCTTGAAGCAGCAGTGGCTCGAGCGCCCGTCCTTCAGCGATCTCTCGGTCGACAACACGTTCCCCAGCGGCCACATGACCGTATTCGCGGTCGCCGTCGCCGGGCTCGTCTGGGCGATGCCTGCAGCCAGCCGCGGCATCGTCGCGCTGCTCGGCGCGCTGCTCGTCGGAACCGTTTCGTGGCAGCTGCTCGCCTTCGGCTGGCATCGTCCGAGCGATGTGCTCGGCGGCATCGCACTCGTCGTGCTGGTGTTCGGGGTCGCGTCGGCGCTGCACCCGCCGGCGAAGGCCCGCGCGACACGCCCGGAGGCGCCGGGAGCGCAGTCGATGAATCGCGTGCTCGGTGCAATACTCACGATCACCGGCTGGGTGCTCGTCGGCATCGGCCTGCTGCTCGTCGGGCTCGCCGGGATCCTGGGATCCGACGAACTGCTGCTCGGCGGCAGCGAGGTCGCGATGGTTGGCGCCGGGTCGCTCGCCGCCCGCGCGTTCATGCGGCTCTCCGAATGGTGACATCAACACGAACCGTAGGTGGATAATCTATATTATGTCAGTTTATCCATCGTGAACCCTCACCCATCCGTGAGAACGCCCCCCTTCCCCGACCCGCATCGCGTTCCAAGGATTCGCTCTGCGAGCTGCGGAATAATCGTCTGTGTGCCGAAGCCTCTGAAGAAGATCCGAAAGTACGCGCGCCGACTGAAGCTCGCCGTGCAAGCCGAACGGATCGCACGCCAGCGGCACCGCGCCATCCGCCCGGACACCGTCTTCTACGAATCGTTCGCCGGCAACGGCGTGCTCTGCAACCCCGAGGCCATCTTCCGCTACCTGCTCGATCATCCCGATTTCGCGCACCTGAAGCACGTCTGGTCGATCTCGGATTCGGCGGCCGCGCATCGGTTCCGCGCCGAGCTCGGGCGCCACCCCCGCGTCGGCTTCGCGCGGACCGGCAGCGGCCGCTACTGGGCGGCCCTCTCCACCTCGGGCTTCGTGATCAACAACGCGACCTTCCCGCCCGCGTTCGGCAAGCGCGACGGCCAAGTCTACGTGAACACCTGGCACGGGACTCCCCTGAAGCTCATGGGATTCGACATGCCGGGCGGAGCCCTGCAGACATCGAACACCCTGCGGAACTTCCTCATGGCCGACTACCTTCTCGCCGCCAATCCGTTCATGTCGGAGCGCATGTACGAGCAGGCGTACCGCCTGCACAACGTCTACGGCGGCCGGATCATCGAAGAAGGCTACCCTCGTCTCGACCGGCAGTTCGCGAGCTCCACCTCGTCGGCCGCGCTCGAAGCGGAACTCGAGGCCGCGGGCCTGCGCGTCACCGGCAAGCGCATCGTCCTCTTCGCTCCCACCTGGCGCGGCGCCTCCTTCTCCGCGCCCGAGGCGGATCTGGACGCGCTCGATCTCCAGGTGCGCGACATGCAGCGCGCGCTCGGGCCCGACGCAGTCGTGCTGCTGAAGACGCACCAGGTCGTGCATGCGCCGGCCGCGCATCACCCGTCGCTCGGCCGGGTGCTCGTTCCCAACACCATCCCGACGAACCGTCTGCTCGGTGTCGCGCACGCGCTCGTCACCGACTACTCCTCCATCTTCTTCGACTTCCTGGCGACCGGTCGGCCGATCGTCTTCTTCGCTCCGGATGCGAGCGGCTACGAGGATCAGCGGGGCACCTACTTCTCCCCCGACGAGCTTCCGGGGCCCGTGGTGGGCGATCCGGTGGCCGCGGGCGAAGCCGTGCGCGATCTGCTGGCCGAGAGCGACCTCGGCGCCCGGCACCCTCGCTACGACGCGTGGGCCCAGCGCTTCACCCCGCATGACGACGGGAACGCGACCGCGCGCGTCGTAGACGTGGTCTTCCGCGGGAGGGAGGATGGCTACCGCGTCCGCACCACGGCACGGGACGGCAAACGCCGCCTCCTCTTCTTCCTCGGAGGGATGCGCTCGAACGGCATCACGAGTTCGGCGCTCAATCTCCTCGACCGGCTCGACTACGAGCGCTACGACGTGACCGCGCTGATCCCGAACATCAAGACCCCGGACGCGCGCGCGAACCAGCAGCGCATCGATCCCCGCGTTCGCGTGATCGCGAGGCTCGGCGGAATGAACGGCTCGAAGGTGCTGCACCTCGGACGCCGCATGCGTGATCTGGCCGAGGCTCCTCCACTGCCCGGAGAGTCGCGGCTGCACGGCAACCTCTGGCGCGACGAATGGCGGCGCGTACTCGGCTCCGCCGAGTTCGACTGGCTCGGAGAGCTGAGCGGCTACAACCCGTTCTGGGCGAACCTGCTCCTCAGCTCCCCCGATGCTCCGCGCGCCATCTGGTTGCACAGCGAGATGGCGCGCGATCGCCGGCGCACGGTCGACGGCCGGCGGCCGATGGAACGCGATCTCGGCTACGTATTCAGCCGCTACCGCGCCTACGACCTCCTCGTCTCGGTGTCCCCCGCCCTCACGGAGCTCAATCGCCAGGAGCTGTCCGACTACGCGGATCCCGGCAAGTTCACGACGGTGCGCAACTTCCCCTCCCCCAGCATGATGCCCGCGGATCACCACGATCCGCGCGAACTGCTCGAGGAGGACGAGTCCGAACCGCGATGGATGGCGGAGCTGCTCGAGCCCGAGCGCAAGACCCGGTGGTTCATCACCGTGGGCCGCCTCTCCCCAGAGAAGGATCACGCACGCCTGATCAGGGCTTTTGCCGAGGTCCACGCGACAGCCCCCCAGACCCGACTCCTCATCGTCGGCGGTGGGCCGCTCGAGGCGGACCTGCAGCGCCGAATCAACGCCGCCGGGCTCGGGTCGGCGGCGTATCTGGCCGGGCCGCGGCGGATGCCCGTTGCGCTTTTGGCCGCGGCCGATTGCTTCGTGCTCTCGAGCCGATACGAAGGTCAGCCGATGGTGCTGCTCGAGGCGGCGCTCTGCGGCCTGCCGATCGTCTCCACGACCTTCGCATCCGCGGCAGGCGCCCTTCCCGGCGACACGATCCACCTCGTCGACCAGAGCGATGCCGCGCTGCGCGACGGTATGCTCGCCTTCCTCGCCGGTGACGTCCCCCCGAGTCACCTGGACTTCAACGCCTACGTCTCCGAGGTGATGCGCGAGCTGGAACTCGTGCTCGATTTCGAGCCGGCGCCGCGCGCGGTCGCGCCCTAAGCGGGCAGGGCCGCCCTCACGCGGCGGACGCGAATGCCGCGGTCGCGGCGACCCAGTCGGCGAGCTTGGACCGGACCGAGCCCGAATCGACCGCCTCCGCCGCTACGACGAGCTTGTCGGCGAGCCGGTCGAGGATCGGCCGGTCCGCGCTCTCGGGCTCCGCGAACAGATCGTACGCGACGAGCCCCGCAGCCGCGTTCAGCAGCGCGATGTCGCGCACGGGGCCCGGCTCGCCGGCGAACACCCGGTGCACCACCGCCGCGTTCTCGTCGGGGGTGCCGCCGACCAAATCCTCCATCTTCGCCCGCGGAATACCGAGGTCGCGCGGGTCGAGGTCGTGCTCCGTGAGCGCCCCGCGGCTGACCTCCCAGATGTGCGAGTGGCCCGTCGTCGTGAGCTCGTCGAGGCCGTCGTCGCCGCGGAACACGAGTGCGGATGCGCCCCGGAACCGGAACAGATCGGCGAAGAGCGGCGCACGCGCGATGTCGGCGACCCCGGCAGCGGTGGCCTCGGGGCGCACCGGGTTGCAGAGCGGTCCGAGGTAGTTGAACACGGTCTGGACGCCCAGCTCGGCGCGCACCGGGCCGACGTGCCGGAACCCGGGCAGGAAGCGAGCGGCGTGCACGAAGGCGATCCCCGTGCGATCGAACGCCTCGCGCAGCTGGTCGGGTTCGAGCGCGAGATTCACGCCGAGCGCGGTGAGCACATCGGACGATCCGGACTTGCTGCTCGCCGCGCGGTTGCCGTGCTTGGCCACGGGC
>JAGQTL010000233.1 GCA_020439035.1 Leucobacter sp.
CTGCTGCTGCCCGCCGGAGAGTTCTGCCGGATAGCGGCGCAGGTGGCCCGAAGTGAGACCCACCTGGGCGAATGCGACCTCGGCGAGATGCTCCCGTTCCACCCGGTCGCCGATCCCGTGCCGCGCGAGTGCGGCGGTCAACGAATTCGCGACCGGCTGTCTCGGGTTGAGCGACAGCGACGGATCCTGGAAGACGGCCTGCACGTCCCGCCGGTAGGAAAGGGGAGTGCGACGGCCGAAGCTCGTAACATCGACACCCGCGAACTCCACCGTGCCGTCGGCGATCGGGAGCAGCCGCAGGATCGCGCGCCCCGTGGTCGACTTGCCCGAACCGGATTCGCCCACCAGGCCGAGTGTCTCGCCCGAGGCGATATCGAAACTCACCCCTTCGACGACACGCGTCGCCTTCGATCCGAGGCCGCCGCCGTATTCGAGCGCGAGATCGCGCACGGAGAGCAGATGCGCGGACCCCGCAGGATCGGCGCTGGGCACGGTCGGCTGAGCCGCGCCGCCCTCGATCACTTCCTCGACTCGAGGCTCCTCATCCGCTTCGGCTTCCGGCGCTCCGGCAGCCCGTGGTTCGTGCAGTGCGGGGTTCGCGGCAAGCAACCGCTCGGTGTACGGATGCCTCGGCGCATCGAAGAGCTGGTGCACCTCGCTGTCCTCGACGATCTCCCCTCGGTACATCACGACCACCCGGTCACAGGCCTCCGCAGCCACGCCGAGACCGTGCGTGATGAACAGAATGCTGAGGCCGAACTCATCGCGCAATTCAAGCAGCAGGTCGAGTACCTGCGCCTGCGTCGTCACATCGAGCGCGCTCGTCGCCTCGTCGGCGATGATGACCTCGGGCTTCGAAGCGATCGCTATGGCGATCGCGACGCGCTGCGCCATGCCTCCGGAGAACTGATGCGGGTAGTCGTCCAGCCGAGATTCGGCGTGCGCGACCCCGACTCGCTCGAGCAGGCGAGCCGCCTCGGCACGCGCCTCTCGCTTCGTCATTTTCGCGTGGGCGCGCAGCGTCTCGACGATCTGCTTGCCCACCGTGTGCACCGGCGAGAGCGACGCCATCGGATCCTGGAACACCGCCGCGAGCCGGGTTCCGCGAATCCCCCGCAGATCCTTCTCCCCGAGGCCCGCGATATCCATGCCGTCGAGCAGAATCTGTCCGGCCGCGATACCGATACCGGGCTGCATCAGACCGAGGATCGCCCGAGCAAGGGTCGACTTCCCCGACCCGGATTCGCCGAGCAGTCCCACAATCTCTCCGCGCGCGATCGAGAGATTCACTCCCTGTACGAGCGCGACACGATCCTTCGCGCCGTTCAGCACGATGTCGAGCCCCCTGATCTCGAGCGCCGGCCGCTCGGCATCGGGCGCATCCGCCATCTCCAACGCCGCCGTGCCCGGTACCGCGGTCTTCGCCCGCTTCACGGGCCTCACACGCTTGCGCCGCTCCCCGGCGAGCGCGTCGTTGATGCCGTCGCCGATCATATTGAACGAGAGCACCGTGAGTACGATCGCGACACCGGGAGGAATAGCGAGGAACGGCTGCACCGCGAGCTTCGTCGCCGCAAGGCCGAGCAGCCCGCCCCACGAGGGCACGCTCGACTCGAGCCCGATACCGAGGAAGCTCAGCATCGATTCGATGATGATTGCGGAGCCCGTGAGAATGGCGCCTTGGATCACGAGCGGGCCGATGAGGTTCGGCAGAATCTGCTTGAACAGGATCGCCACTTCGCGCAAGCCCGACACCTTGGCGGCTTCGATGTAGAGCTTGCCCCGTTCGGCGAGCGTGATCGCGCGCGACATGCGCGCGAAGTTCATCGCGAAGATGATACCGATGGCGAGCATGAGCGCCGGGAGGCCACGGCCGAGGATCGCGATCACTGCGATGGCAACCAGCAGGCCGGGAAGCGCATCAAGGATATCGACGAAACGGGTGCCGATGCGATCCCACCAGCCTCCGCGATAGCCGAGCAGCAAGCCGATCGGCACACCGATCAGCATTGCGACGAGCACCGAGCCGATGCCGACGAGCAGCGCGATCCGCGCCCCGTAAATCATGCGGCTGAGCACATCGCGACCGTTGTCGTCGGTACCGAGCCAGTGCTCGGGATTCGGGCCCTGCAGCAGCGCCTCGGGCACAAAATTGTTCTCGAGGGGGTCATAAGGTGCGAGCGCCCCCGAGAAGATCGCGCAGATCGCGACGATGGCGAGCCAGACGAGAGAGACGATCGTCGTCGGCTGCCGCAGGAGGCGTCGGAGGAACGTGCTCGGCTTCGCCTCGGTTTGAGTCGAGCCGACCGCGAGCACTTCGGTCTTGGTCGCTGTGGGGCTGGTCACTGCGGCCTCGCCTTCGGGTTGATGAGGCCATAGCAGATATCGACCACCATATTGACAAGAATGATGAGCACGGCGACGACGAGCACGGTACCCTGCACGACCGGGAAGTCCTTGCCGATGACCGCGTTGACGAGCATGGTGCCGATTCCGGGGAACGCGAAGACGCGCTCCATCGCGAGGCTCGTGCCGAAGAGAATGGAGACGGCGAGCGCAGAGGCAGCGAGCACGGGCACCATCGCGTTCTTGAGCGCGTACCCCCAGATGATCCGCTGGCGCGGCACACCGGCCGAGGTGAGCGTGTCGGCGAATCTCGACTCGAGTGCGGCAGCCACACCGGTACGGGTCTGCCGGGCGATCAAGGCCGAGGCGCCGGCCCCGAGCGCGAACGCGGGGAGGATCAGACCTCGGAACCAGGCCGTCGGATCCTGCGACGGAGGTGTCCAGGCGACGACAGGTGCGACACCCAGCTGGATCACGAAGATCAGCACGAAGATGAGGCCGAGCCAGAACTCGGGAATCGACTGCATCAGCGAGGTGAACGCGGTCACGCCGCGGTCGACCGGACGCCGGGCATGGGTGCCGGCGAGCACCCCGAGGCCGATGCCGAGCAGCATGGCGACGACGAGACCGCCGGCGATGAGCGAGAGCGTCGCGGGCAGCCGTTCGCCGATCAACTCCATAACCGGACGGCCGCTCTGCAGCGAAGTGCCGAAGTCACCGTGCAGCGCCGCCCCGATCCAGCCGAAGAGGCGCACGAAGAACGGCTGGTCGAGGCCGAGCTGCGCCTCGACGCGGGCGATTTCCTCGGGGCTCGCTGCCGCGTCGCCGAGCACGAGGGCGGCCGCGCTGCCGGGGATCAGGTACACCAGTAGGAACACCAGCACCGAGACGATCAGCAATTGCGGAACTGCAAGGAGCAGGCGGGAGCCGATGAGTTTCAGCATCTCGCCTCCCTCGGGCTCGAGTCTCGTCTTGTCATCGCGTTGCTCCTCAGTTGTCGACGATGAGTGTTCGGATCGGGTTTCGCACGCCGCCCGCGGCCCGACCGTCGTCGGGGCCGGACCCGCCGAGAGCAGTGCACTCGGCGGGTCCGGCCGGTCCGATGAATGGGCGGATCAGGCGCCTACCGGCCGTACAGCCCGGTAGTCGATCAGGTTCTGCTCCCAGCTCTGGATCGCAGGATTCACGTCGGTGACGCGATCCTCGTTGAATGCGATCGTCTCAAGATTGACCGAGTGGCTGCAAGCGAGAGCCTCGTCGGAGATCTGCTTCATGACCGCCTCCCACTTCTCCTCCGCTTCGGGAGCTCCACCCGCGGCCAGCGCGGCTCCGGCTGTCGCTGCAAGATCCTTGCTGACCGTCTTCGACGGGTTCAGGGGAGCCTGCTCGGCGAACCAGCTGCCGTACCAGTCGGCCGGGGTGATCTGCGCGTTGTTCCCGAGGCCGAGCGGATACTGACCGCTGTTCCAGGTCGAGAAGTACTGCGGGGCGGTGAGCTCCTGAACCGTGACCGTCACATTCGGCAACTGGCTCATCTGCTCGGCTCGCACCGTGATCTCCTGCTTGTTGAACGGGGCGGCGGGCATCTCGGCCTTGATGGTCGGGTTGCCGAGCCCGGCCCAGATCTCCTTGGCGCGCTCGAGGTTGCCGCTGTAGCCGACGATATCGGGGTTGTGACCGTACTCGCCTTCGATGAAGTGCTGCGTCTCAGCCCGACGATCCTCGCTGAGGTTCGCCACGACGTTGTCGTCGATCGCGTAGCAGAGTGCCTCGCGGACCTGCTGGTCGGCGAACATGCCGCCCTCACCGCGGTCGAAGAAGTTCACGTTCACACGGATCGCCGGGTAATCGAAGGTTCCGATGTTCCCCGCGCTTTCCAGCCGCGGCAGCTCCTCGAGCTCCGTGTCGGTGACATCGAGCTCGCCGCTCATGAGGGCGGCCGAGGCGGCCGTGTCGTCTGCGATGCCGTAGAGCTCGATATTCGCGAACCCGGGCTTCTCACCCCAGTAGTCGGCGAACTCGCCGAAGAACATCTTCGTGCCGGACACCGACTTCGACTCGTCGTACGCCCAGGGGCTCGTGCCGACCGGATGGGTCTTGATGGAGCCATCCGCAATGGCGGCGGGGGAGCCCATCGGCAGATTGCGCTGGCTGAGCAGGGCGAGGAACGTGCTGAACGGGCGGCTGAACGTGAACTCGACGGTGTGCTCGTCGACCGCTTCGATCGCCTCGACGGCGCTCAAGGGCCCGCCGAACTGTCCACCGACCACGTCCCGAACGTATTCGACATTCGCCTTGACGGCCTCGGCGTTGAAGTCGGTGCCGTCGTGGAACTTCACACCCTCCTGGAGCTTAAGCGTGAGCGACTTCGCGCCCTCGCCGAACTCCCACTCCGACGCGAGGAACGGCAGGATCGTGCCGTCGGACTCACGCAGCGTGAGCGTCTCGTAGGGCACGCGCATGTAGCCCGGCTCCATGGCCTGCGATCCCGGCTCCCAACTCTCGGGAAAGCCGCCCCAGTTGGCGCGCAGCGTGTCGCTGACCGCGGTCTGGCTGCTGCCGCCATTATCGCCGGTGCCGCTCGTACCGCTGCAACCGGCGAGCAGCAGTCCCGCGATGCCGAGCGGCACCACGGACTTGATTACGGTGTGTTTCTTCATAGGACGCCTCCTCGCGTCATGGGCGGCGCACGCGCCGCGCTGGTTTCTGTTTATCAGGTTGTCGGGTTCGAGGTCGGGGGCTATGCCTCCTCGACGACGGTGTTCTCGATGGCGCCGAGGCCGTCTATCTCGGCGCGCACCACATCGCCGGGCTGCAGGAAACGGCCGGTCGGCGCGCCGATACCGGCCGGTGTGCCGGTCGCGATGATGTCGCCGGGCATGAGCGTCATCACGGTGGTCAGTTCGGCGATCTGGGCGTCGATGTTGTAGATCATGTCGTCGGTTCGCCAGTCCTGCCGCACTTCGCCGTTCACGGTCAGCACCATGCGCAGGTCGTGCGGGTCGGCGATCTCGTCGGCAGTCGTGATCCACGGACCGATTGGCCCGTGCGTATCGAACGACTTGCCCAGCGTGAAGGTGGGCGAGCGCTTCTGCAGCCAGTCGCGCACGGAGACGTCGTTCGTCACCAGGTAGCCCGCGATCACGCTGCGCGCGTCCTCGGTGGCGACGTGCCTGCACGCCGCGCCGATGACGACACCGAGCTCGATCTCGTAGTCGAGCAGCTCGGAGACGGCTGGTCGCTCGATGTCTCCGTACGGGCCCGTGATGCACGAGACCTGC
Source organism: Leucobacter sp. (assembly GCA_020439035.1). Taxonomy (GTDB): domain Bacteria; phylum Actinomycetota; class Actinomycetes; order Actinomycetales; family Microbacteriaceae; genus Leucobacter. Next base: position 5,628 of record JAGQTL010000233.1, read on the forward strand.
TTGTTGAACCAGAACTGGTTCTCGGGGATCGCGATGCCGGCCTGGCGCGCCTCCTCGGCGTGCTCCTTGTAGTTCAGCCCGATGGCGAGGTACTTCTGCGGGTCGTCGATCGGCGCCTCGAGCGTCACCTCGGCGAGCGCAGTGCGCGCACCGTCTGCGGCCTCGAGTTCATGGCGCAGCTCGGGCAGCCGTTCGATGAGCCGGCGCATGGACGTGCCGACGCCCGGAACCTCGCTGAGATCCACCACTTCGTCGACCGCACCGCCGCCGTCTGCGAGCTCGACGCGCCCGATCCGCACCGGCCCGTCGCCCACCCGGAAACGTGCGAGTTTCATTCTGCCGCTTTCTGCTCGGAGGGCAGCTTGCCCCATACCTTGTCGCCGTACGGCGTCATCTGGAAACTGATGAACCGCCAGCCATCGTCATCGGTGCGTCGCAGCACCTGGGTGACCACGCCCGAGAGGGTGCGCTCCCCGCCGCCCGGCGCCTTCATGCGATTCGTGATCGGGCCCGTCACCACAGCGACATCGCCCACGACCCGCACCGTCAGCTCGCCGCGCGTGATCTCGAGGTAGACACCGCGCGTGGCAACGTGCTCGAGCAATAGGGCCTTCGTGTGCACCTCGCCCGGCGCGTGCACGTGTACGAGCGAATCGTCGAACAGCGCGTCGAGTGCGTCGAGATCCTTCGCGATCAGCGCCGCCCGGCGGCGCGTCTCGGTTGCCAGGATCTCTGCGCGCAGCTCGCCCGTCGCAAGGGCCACCTCGCTCACGCGGCCTCCCACGTGCGGAAGCCGCTCGAGAAGTTGTCGTACCCGGGGCGCAGCGGCTGGCCGACCATGCGATGGTAGTTGCTGAAGAGCTCGTTCGCCTCGGCGAGCGGCAGCACCTCCTCGATCTGCTCTCGGCTCTCGAGGGGCTTGCCGTCGGTGCGCTCGGCGACCCATCGGCGGATCACCTCGTAGCCCTCGCCGCGCATCGACATGATGATGCGGTTGACCTTCTCGCGCCGGTCGGCATCGTACGCGACGAATGCCTCGTGCGGGTCGTCGTGCTTGGCGAGCTCCCGCGCGATCACGCCGGCGTCGACGATGGCCTGGCACACGCCGTTGCCGCCGCGCGGATACATGGCGTGCGCGGCGTCGCCGAGCAGCACCACGCGCCCATCGACCCAGTTGTCGAGCGGCTCGTGACGAATCAGCGGGAAGAGGTAGACCTCTCGCGCGTCGCGGATCAGCTGCTGGATGTCGAGGAACTCGAGGTTCGCGGTCTCGTAGAGCGGCACGATGTCCGCGGTGTCGCCGATCGCATTCCAGTCCTCGATCGTCTGCTCGCCCTCGACCTCGACCACCCAGTTGATCAACTGCTTGCCGCTGCCCTCGAAGTCGTCGGCGATCGGGTAGATCACCATGGTCGAGATGCGGGGGTCGCCGACGTGCAGGATGGTGTGTCCGCCGCGAATCGGCTCGCGAAGCGTCGTTCCCCGGTACATCGTGATGCCCGAGTAGTGCGGGGCTGCGAGGTCGGGATGCATCTGCGCGCGCACGGCCGACTTGATGCCGTCGACCGCGATGACCGCCTCGTGCCGCACCTGCTCGGTGCGGCCGTCGCGGTGCTCGATGTTCAGCGTCACGCCGTCGGCGTCCTGCTCGTACGAGGTCACACGGGCGCCCAGCACCACTGAGTCCTCGCCCAGGCGCTCGAGCACCTTCTCGTAGAACATCATTTGCAGGTAGCCGCGGTGCACGAAACGCTGCTCGTACTCGTAGCCCATGTGCACGCCGCACTTCTCGGCGTAGATCTCCTGCCCGAAGTGGTTGTAGAAGATCGAATCGACCGCATCGACCGACATCGCACGGAACTCGTCGGCCAGGCCGAGTTCATCGAGCTCCTTCACCCCGTAGACCTTGATGTCCACGCCGACGCCGAGCGGTTTCAGCTCGGGCACCGCCTCGTAGATCTTGGCCTTGATCCCCTGCTGGTGCAGGCGGAGCGCGGTGACCAGCCCGCCGGGGCCGGCGCCGATGATGGCGATGTCGTGCATGAGTGATCCTCGTTCTCTTGTTTGGGTTCTGGTGCCCGCTCGGCCGGTCAGGCGAGGCCGGTGAGCTCGAGCAGGAAGTCTTCGGTCGCTCGCCAGGCCCGCGCCGCGTTGCGCGGGTGGTAGGCGGCGACGGTCGGGTCCGGGGATTGCGCGGCCCGGGGGCTCGTGAAGCCGTGCACGGTGCCGCTGTACAGGTGCAGCTGCCAGTCGACACCCGCTGCGGTCATGGCCGTCTTCGTCTCGCGCCACTGCTCCGGCAGCGCCATCGGGTCGTCGGCGCCGAGCACGACGAGGGCCTGCGGGGCCGAGGCCGGCGAGACGGCGGACCAGTCGAACTCGACGAGATCGAGGCCGGGGTGGATCGCGATGATCGCGTTCGTGCGGCCGCCGGTTCTCGCGTATTCGATAACGGATGACCCGCCGAAGCAGTAGCCGAGGCTGATGATCGACTCGGGGTCGGCCTCCGGCCGCGCCGCGGCGACCTCGTGCGCGAGGGCGATCCGCTCGATCCAGCCTTCACGGTCGGTCGCCATCGACCCGATGAGGGGGCCGACCTCGCTCATGTGCTGAGGCGTGCGCCGCTCGCCCCACACGTCTGCCGCGAGCACCGCGAAGCCGAGACCGGCGATACTCTGGGCGATGGCGATCATCTCTTCGCTCAGACCGAACGCATCGTGGATCAGCACGACGGCGGGGAGCTCCGATGCGTCGGCCGGGGCGCAGAGCAGCCCGAGCATCCGGGTGCCGTCATGCGCGTATTCGACGTTCGTCGTGATGATTTCGGGCATCTGGCACTCCCCTCTGAATGTCCCTGATCAGCGATCGTACGCAAGATCACACACGATTTCAAGCGCGATATCATTCTGTTATTTTCCGCTCGGATATCCGCTTGATTCCAACGATTCCCCGGGGCGGCGAGCGGCCGATCCTCGAATAAACGCGCTTCGCACGCTCGAAAATCAGTCCTCGGCCCGGAGATGGGACTTGCTTTCACGTAGGAAATCGCACACGATAAGTAGCGGCAGTAGTCGCTCTTGCCCGCTCTCTCGCGGCGAGGGATCGGACTGCATTTCTACCCGCATCGACGCACCGGAGGAGTGCCAGACATGACTGTCGTCGACATCAACATCCATCACCTGCCAGAAGATCTCTTCACCAACGAGAAGATCCTGAACGGCTTTCTGAACAGCGCCCCGCGCGGTTTCGGCGAGATCGCCAGCGTCATCACGATGGAGAACGGCAAGAAACAGCTCGTGCTCGAGAAGCCGAAGGGCTACCAGAACCTCAACTACGTCGAGGGCGACTACTCCGTCGAGTCGAAGCTTTCGGCGATGGACGACGCCGGCGTCGACTACGGCGTGCTGCGCGTGCCCGTGTGGCAGGAGTGGCTGGGCCTCGAGACCTGTCGAGCGGTGAACGACAACGCGGCCGAGATGGTCGCGAACTCGAATGGTCGCCTCTTCGCCACCGCGTGCGTGCCGCCGTGGGGGGGCAAGGAGAATATCTACGAGCTCGAGCGGTGCGTCAAGGAGCTCGGTGCGGTGGGCGTGCAGCTCGCCTGCCACTACGGTCAGCTCTACCTCGATGACGAGGTGTTCGAGCCCTACCTCAGGGTGATCGAGAAGCTCGACATCCCCGTCGTGGTGCACCACACCCCGCTGCCCGTCGAGTACAAGTCGGTGATCGATTACACGAACCTGCGCCGCGAATACGGGCGCGTCATCGACCAGGGCATCGCGGTCGGCCGCGAACTCTTCAGCGGCATGTTCGATCGGATGCCGGGCCTGCGCTTCATCCACACCATGATGGGCGGCAACTGGTTCGCGAATACCGCATTGCTCACGCCGCACAAGTCGAACAAGGCCGAGGCTATGCAGCGCCTCGACCCGACCGGTGGCGAGAAGATCAAACAGTACCTCGACGAGAACATCTTCTTCGACATGACCCACCCGCACTCGTGGGGCAAGGACCAGGTCGAGGCCGCCATCAAGATCAACGGCGCCGACCACTACCTCTTCGGCTCGTCGTTCCCGGTCTTCTACAGCTGGATGGGCCAGGGCGTCGAGTTCCTGAAGAACGAGATCGAAGTAAGCGACGCCGATCGCGAGCTGGTGCTCTCCGGCAATGCCAAGCGTCTGTTCAGCCTGCCGATCTGAGACGCGAACCGCCCCCGTCATCCTGCGGCCGCGCAGTGGATCGCAGGATCCAGGCGCTTGGATCCTGCGACTCCGCGGCTGCGCGACTCCGCACAGAATGACGTAACGAATGGAGATGAGGATGACCTCAAACAACGACATCGACGACTTCTTCTCGTCCGACCGCGTCTCGGGCCGCGAGGAGGCGGTCGAGCTCGCGAGCACGAGCTACCATGAGCACCTGCTCGACCTCGACGATCCGCTGCTCGCCGGCGTGCGCGGCATGAGCTACGAGGAGTTCACCGCCGACCGCTACCAGAACCAGTTCCTGCGCGAACTCCTCGACTATTGGAGGGGCCTGTACGACGAGCCGTTCGTCGGGGTGACGAGCGACGGACAGGTGCGCGAGGGAGTCTACCGCCCCGCACCGGCCGGCGCCGCAGGTGCCGATCCCGCACCGGCAGCGGCCGAAGGGCTGCTCGCCCTGCTCACCCCCGAGCAGCGCGAACGGATGAGCTATCCGATGGACGCACCCGAGTGGCGAGGCTGGTCGAACCCGGAGTTCGTGTTCTTCCGCAACGGCCTGCGCATCGAGGATCAGAGCGAAGCAGTCGCCCAGGCGATCCTGGGAGTGATCGAGGCATCCCTGAGCCCCGAGGGTTACGCGCGAGCGCGCGAGGCGATGGATCTCAACGGCTACCTCGGCGAACTGGTCGACCTGCCGACGATCATGAACAATCGCTCGTACTGGTTCTCGCTGTTCGGCACACCCTCGGAAACCGAGCCGTGGGGGTGGCAGCTCTTCGGGCACCATCTGGCGCTGAACTTCGTGTCCGTCGGCGGCCGCCACGTGATCGCCCCGCAGTTCATCGGGGCGGAGCCGGCGCTCTCCGACGGCGAACGCCCGCCGATCTTCGATGCGCGCGAGCAGCTGGCCATCGAATTGGCCGAGTCGCTCACGCCCGGGCAACGCGCGTCGGCCATCGTCTACCGATCGGTGCTCGACCCGGCGATGCCCGAAGGCCGCATCCATCCGGCCGATGAACGGCACGTGGCCGGCGCATTCCGCGACAATCGCGTGGTGCCCTACGAGGGCATCCGCGCATCGGAGCTCGACGACGCGCAGTGGCGGCTGCTCCGCCGCATCGCCGAGGACTTCCTGCTGCTCCTGCGCTCGGACCAGCGCGAACTGGCGCTGGCGGACTTCGACGCGCAGCGATCCGACACCTGGTTCAGCTGGTACGGCGCGACCGACGGCTCGCAGCCGTTCTACTTCCGCATCCAGAGCCCGGTCATTCTCGCCGAGCTCGACCACCATGCGGGGGTCTGGCTGAACAACCGCCTGCCGGCACGCTTCCACGTGCACACGACGCTGCGCATGCCGAACGGCGGAGACTACGGCAAGGCACTGCTCGCGCTGAAGAGGTGAGGGCCGCGGGGCGCTACTCGAGGATCGCGACCAGGTCGGCCTGCACCTCGGTCGCCCCGTCGAAGTCGGCCCGCATGACCTGGCGTGTGGGCCGGCTCGCCGGATCCGGGAACATCGCAACCCACTCGCGGTTGAGTGCATCGCGGTTGCGGTAGTCGGTGAGGTAGAACGTCATCTTGACGATGTCGTCGGTGCTGCCGCCCGCGGCGTGCATCAACTCGCGCACGTGCGCGAAGATGTTGGTCACCTGCGCGTCGAGGCCGCTCGGCATCTCGTGGGATTCGGGATCGCGGCCCGTGAGCACGCCCGATGCGAGGTAGCCGCCGATGCGGCACGCCGCCGGCACCGGATTCTTATGGGCGAAGCCCGTGAGGTAGATGCTCTCTCGCCGCGACACGAGCGCTCCTACGCGTTCGCCGCTTGCGTGGCGTCGTGGGCGAGCACCGCGTCGAGCGTGTTCACCTCGTGCTGCTTCGCCGCCTCCTCGATGGTCACCGCGTCGGCACCGGATTCGATCAGTTGGATCAGCTCCTCGTGCTCGGTCAGGGAGGCTACCGCGCGCCCGGGCGCGTACCAGAAGGCCGAGCGGCGGATCAGGTCCATTCGGATCCATTCCGCGTGCACCAGTCCGGTGAGCCGCTCGTCTTCGCAGCGCGAGCAGAGGTGCTCGTGGAACTGCCGGTTGAGCGCGCCGAAGCTCCCCATGTCGAACTCGGTCAGCGAGTCGCGCATCGCCTCGTTGAGCTGCCGCGCCTTCGCGATATCGGCATCGGTGAAGCGCGCCGCCGAAAGCGCGGTCGCGAGCCCCTCGAGGCGGGCGAGGAGCCGGATGGTCCGCATCCACGCTCCCGTATCGAATGTCTTGACCAGGGCGCCGACGTTGGGCACGATATCCACCCAGCCTTCGGCCTCCAGCCTGCGCAGCGACTCCCGCCAGGGCACCGAGCTGATGCCGTGCTCACGGCCCAGCTGGTCGATGACCAGGCGGTACCCGGGCCCGTAGGTGCCATCCATGATTCGAGCCTTGAGGATGTCGTAGGCCTGCTCGGCCTTCGTCTTGACCATCGTCACGACTCCCCCTCTCGTTCACCGTGCGCTGTTCGCCATTCGGCTACCGCGGACTGCTCTGCATCCGCGGTGCTCCCGCGGCGCTCACGCGAGCGCTCCGTGTCAGGCGCAAGTCTATGCTGCAGTCGTGATCCTCGATCGCGCGCGGCCGCATGAAAATCCTATCTGATTTCACACATGATTAACGTGGCGACGGCGACTCACCCGCAAAATGCCTGAGGAGTCGAGCCACGGAGGCATCGCCGCCGGCGCCGCGGTGTGTGAGCACCAGGGCTCGTAACGGTTCGGGCTCAGGGTCGAGGCGGCGTACACGCACGTCGAAGCGCGCGAGAGAACGCCGATCGGGGTCCGGCAGGATCGCGCTCACCCGACCCGCCTCGATGAGCGGAATGCTGGTTTGGATGGTCGCCGCCGTCGCGATGCTCGCGGGGGTGACGCCGTGCCGGAGGAGCATCGCCTCGACCGCCTCGGGCAGGCTCGGTACCGCGGCGGTGCGTTGCGGCAGCACCAGGCGTTCGCCGTTCAGCGACGCGAGCGGCAATGGGTCGGGTGCCTCGCGATCGGGAGGGAGCGCCGCCACGAGGGGCACCTCGCCCCAGTCGATGATCTCGAGCTCGTGCCGGTGCCGTTCGGCAAAACGGGCCGGTTCAGCGACCACGATCACCGCGAGGTCGACGCGTCGCTGCTGCAGCATATCGAGCGCCTCCCAGGGCGGCGGGTCGAGGAGCCGCACCTCCACCTCGGGCGCATCAGCGGCGAAGTCGCGGAGCAGTCGAGGCAGTCGGTACCACATCAGGATAGGCACGGCGGCGATCGAGAGCGATCCGACGAGGCCCGCGCCGTACCGCCGGATCTCCCGGGTGATCTCATCGACATCGCCGAGTACCCGCGAGGCCGCATCGAGCAGGTAGCGGCCGGCGCTCGTCGCTTCGACCCCCCGCGGCGAGCGCACGAGGAGTCGCGTGCCGAGCTCGGTCTCCAGTCGACTGATCGCCGCGCTCAGCGAAGGTTGTGCAAGATGCAGCGCGGCCGCCGCCGCCGTCAGAGATCCCGCTTCGACCACAGCGGCGAAGTAGCGCAGCTCTCGCAATTCCATGATTCTGATGATACCTAAGCCGTCACTATAGTTTTCATCTATGGCTCTCCAAGCTGATTGGCGGCTTCTGCAATGCGATCAGCGCTCTCACAATGAGGAGAGACAGCCACCCGACGTTTGGAGAAACCGATGCTGCCGCAGACCAACTTCACCCCCGAGTTCACGATCACCCGTGCGAGCCACGTCACCCTGGGGGTCACCGACCTCGAGGCGAGCCGAAACTTCTACCGCGATGTCGTCGGCCTCGTCGTCACCGAAGAGGCCGACGATGTCGTCTACATGCGAGGCCTCGAGGAGGCCGCGCACCACTCGCTCGTGCTCGAACGGAGCGATGTCGCGAAGGCGCACCGCATAGGGCTGCGCGTGCGCAGCGCCGACGACATCACCGCCGCCGAGAGGTTCTTCAAGGGCGCGAACATCGAGCACCAGCGCGTCGAACGCGAACACCAGGGCCCCACGCTGCAGTTCCGAGATCCGGTCGGCACGCTCATGGAGTTCACGAGCGAAATGACCGTGGTCGATCGCAAGATGCAGCGGTTCGACGAGTTCGTGGCCGGCGCCCCGCAGCGCATCGATCACTACCAGGTCGTCACCTACGACGTGCAGAAGGCGACCGAGTTCTGGGCGGGCCTCGGCATGCGCATCTCGGAGTATACGGCCGGCGATGGCGACGACGATCTCTGGGGCGCGTGGCTTGAGGTCAAGGGGAACACGCACGACCTGGTCTTCACCAACGGTCGCGGGCCGCGTCTGCACCACTTCGCCTTCGCCGTGCCCGATGGATCCTCGCTGCTGCATGCCGCCGATGTGGCCGGCGCGCTGGGGAAGGGCGATGAGATCGACCGCGGCCCCGGCCGTCACGGGCTCAGCAACGCGCTCTTCCTCTACCTGCGCGATCCCGACCAGCACCGCGTCGAACTGTTCAACACGCACTACCAGTACATTGACCTCGAGGTGCCGCCCATCCGCTGGGACATCACCGACCCGCGGCGCGCGCAGCTGTGGGGCATGCCAGCATCGAAGCGCTGGTTCTTCGAGGCCAGCGAGTTCCCGGGTGAGGCTGTGAACGAGCCGCTGCTGCAGGCGACGCCGCAGACGCTCGAGGCGTACCTTGGCCTGCACTGAGCAGGCTGCGCTGAGCAGGCTGCGCTGAGCCGGAGCGGGCGGCCGATCAGTATCGGCCGTCCGCTCGGGCGCACATTCGGTCCGCTTCAGCCGTCGGCCTCAGTGGTCCGTTCGGGTGGGCATTCGGGGGTCCGCACGAGCGCCTACTTCAGCTGCCCCTTCAGCAGAACCGTGCCGGTCGGTAGATCCGCCCGCCCTCATGGCTCACCCGCCCCGCGCCGGTCGGTCCGACCGACCGCGCCGCTCACCCGAGCGAGGGCGCGGCCGGCGAGTCTCCGCCCTCGACCAGGTGCCGTGCGATCCGGTGCTCCAAGCCGAGCCGCACACCCGGCCACTCGGGTTGCGTGATCGAGAAGACGACCGTGTCGCGAACGTAGCCAGCCGCCGGGCGCAGGTGCGCGCGCAGCACGCCGTCCTGCTTCGCCCCGAGCCTCGCGATCGCCTCGCGTGAGCGATGGTTGTGGAAGTCGGTGCGGAACTCGACCGCCGAACACCCCCAGACCTCGAATGCGTGCTGCAGAAGCAGCAGCTTGGAGTCGGCGTTCGTGCCGGATCCCTGCGCACTCGCGGCGTTCCAGGTCGACCCGATCTCGACCCGCGGCGTCGCGGCGTCGATGTTCATGTAGGTCGTCATGCCGATGACCCGCCCGCTGTCCCGGCGGCGCGCGGTGAACGGGATCATCGCTCCGGCGTTCTGCAACGCCAGCCGCCGCTCGATCTCCGCGCGCATGCGATCCGGGGTCGGGATGTTCGTGTACCAGAGCCGCCACAGCTCCCCGTCTTGCACCGCGGCGACGAGGTCGTCGTGATGCTCCAAGGACAGCGGTTCAAGGGTGACCAGTCGGCCGCTCAGCATGCCGGGGTGCGCGAGGCTCATAGCTGCATTCTGTCAGAGCGAAGCGGGCTCATTCCCCGGTCTCCGCATCCTCGAGAGCGACATCGGCAGCGGCATCGGTATCGACAGCGGCATCGGCATCGCGGGCCTCGCCCCCGTCGAGCTCGGGGAACACCTCGTCGAGCAGCGCCCCCTCGCTGCCGCCGATCTCGAGCGTCTCGACATCGCGCAGTTTGCGCTCGACGGCGCGCGTGCGGCGGCCGGCCTCGCTCACCGTGTTCTGCGCGGTCTGCAGCTGCTTGCCGAGCTTCTCCCACACCTGCCCGTACTTTTGGAACTCGAGCTTGGCCGCACTCAGCACCTTCCACACCTCACTGCTCCGCTGCTCGATCGCGAGCGTGCGGAAGCCGAGCTGCAGACTGTTCAGCAGCGACATCAGCACCGAGGGCCCCGCAACCGTGATGTGGAACTCGTTCTGCAGCCGGCTCGCGAGCCCGGGCCGCCGCACGACCTCGGCGAACAGCCCCTCGGTCGGCAGGTACATGATCGCGAAGTCGGTGCTGAACGGCGGCGCGATGTACTTCTCGGCGATGGTCTTCGCCTGTTGCACGACGGCCCGCTCGAGCGCCAGGCTGGCCGCATCGATCGACGACTTCTCGCCCGATTCGTGGGCGGCGAGGAGCCGCTCGTAGTCCTCCTGCGGAAACTTCGAGTCGATCGGCAGCCACACCGGCTGCTCGTCGTCGCCGCGGCCCGGCAGCTTCACGGCGAACTCGACCCGCTCGCCGGTGCCGGGCCGGATCGCCACATTCTCGGCGTACTGCTCGGGGCTCAGCATGTCTTCCAGCTGCCGCGCCAGCTGCACCTCTCCCCAGCCGCCGCGATTCTTCACGTTCGTGAGTACGCGCTTCAGCCCGCCGACGTCGGAGGCGAGCGTCTGCATCTCACCGAGCCCCTTCTGCACCTGCTCGAGCTGGTTGCTCACGACCTTGAACGACTCGCCCAGCCGCTTCTCGAGCGTGCCCTGCAGCTTCTCATCCACCGTCTCGCGCATCTTCTCGAGCTTCACCTCATTGCCCTGTCGCATCTTCTCGAGCTCATCGCTGAGCGTCTTGCGCAGTTCACCGAGCTTCGCCTCGTTCGCCTCCGTCAGCGCCTGGATCCGCTTCGCGTTCTCATCGAGCGACGTCTTGAGCGTGCCCTGCAGCTTCTCGTCGACCGCTTCGCGCATCTGCTCGAGCTTCGCCTCGTTCTCCTGTCGCAGCACGTCGAACCGCTGTTCGAGCGTGCCCTTCAACTCCGTCTGCGTCTTGCCGAGCAGCTCGCCCAGCTCCCGATGCGCCGTCGCGCGGGCCTCGCGCTCGCGCCCGAGCTCGACCGACTGCGCCTCGCTCGTCGCACGGAGCATCTGGCTCAGCTCGGTGCGCTGCTCCTGCTGTTCGCGACGGATCTCGCCGCTGAGCCGCGGCAGTTCGTCGCGCAGCAGGCGCGCCGACGCCTCGCCCGCGCCGCCCGGCCGCCGCAGGAGCAGCACGAAGACGAGCACACCGATGCTGATCAGCAGGTTGACCACCGCGATGATCGCGAGCAGCGTGTCCATAGGGGCCTCGATTCGGTGAGAGGAAGGTGTCTGATCCATCCGCTAACGACATTAGCGAGGACCGCCGACATTCGGGCCCGGGAGCCCGGGGCGCTCACCCGGCCGGCGGAACAGGACGCATGCTCGGCGGAACAGGACGCATGCTCGGCGGAACAGGTCGCGGGCTCGGCGGAACAGGTCACCGGCTCGGCGGATCACCGCGCGTGGTGCGCGCGTGGTGCGCGCGTGGTGCGCGTGCGGCGCAGAAACTACAGTGGAGGTATGGCACTCATCCTTCCCTACAACGGCGTCACCCCCGAGATCGATCCGACCGCGTGGATCGCGCCTAATGCGACTCTCATCGGCAACGTGAAGGTCGGTCCGGGTGCGAGTATTTGGTTCGGTGCCGTGCTGCGCGGCGACATGGATCGCATCGAACTCGGCGCCGGCAGCAACCTGCAGGACAACGTCGTCGTGCACACCGACACCGACGTGCCGACGATCATCGGCGAGAACGTCGGCGTCGGGCACCTGGCGCTCATCCACGGCGCGACGATCGGCGACGGCTGCCTGATCGGCATGGGCGCGAAGCTGCTCAACAACTCGGTGATCGGCGCGGGCGCCTTCGTCGCGGCGAGCGCGCTGGTGCTCGAGGGGCAGGAGGTCGAGGCCGGGCACCTGGTCGCCGGTGTGCCCGCGAAGGATCGCGGCCCCATGGGCGAGGCGATGGCCGAGCGCGTGCGCAGCAACGCCTTCGGGTACCAGGAGCTCTCGAGCCACTACCGCGACGCCGGGATCTGATCCGCCGGATCCGCCGGATCCGCCGGATCCTCGGTCAACGCGTCGGTCGCGGGCGGCGCGGGCGGAGCCGGTGCACCGGTGCGCCGGGGTGGCGGATCAGCCCAGCGCGTCCTCGATCGCCGCGCGAAGCGCAGCATCGGAGGGCTCCGTGCCCGAGCGGAAACGGCGGATCGACGGCTGCCCTCCACCGGCCGGGTCGGTGCCGACGACGAACTTCTCGAAGTTCCAGCGCACGATCCCGGCCGCGCCCGAAGGATCCTTCGCGCGCTTCAGCTCGCCGAACAGCGGGGCGAGCCCGCGGCCATTCACCCGGCCCTTCGCGAGGAGCGGGAACGTGACCCCGTAGTTCAGCGTGCAGAACTCGGCGATCTCGGCGTCGGTGCCGGGCTCCTG
>JAGQTL010000234.1 GCA_020439035.1 Leucobacter sp.
TCGGACTTTTAATCCGCGGGTCGCGGGTTCGAGCCCCGCCGGGCCCACATGGTGGGCCCCAGGGGCTCGAAGCCGGGAACGGGCGCGAGCGCCATGAGAACGCTTCGCGTTCGAAGCGCTCGCGGGCGTTACACGCGCCGCGCGGCGAGCACGGCCCCACCGAGGATGAGGGGCAAGCCGATCAGCATGCCGGGCGTCACGACCTCGCCGAGCACCAGGACGCCGAGCGCCACCGCGACGACCGGGTTGATGTAGGTGAAGAGCATCGCGCGCGTCGGGCCGACCTCGACGATGAGCGCGCCGAAGAGCACCATGGCGAGGCCCGTGCACACGAGCGCGAGCACGAGGATGCTCAGCCAGCCGCGAAGCGGCACGTCGACAGGCGGATAGATTAGCCCGAACGGGAGGTAGACCACGGTCGCGATCGTCAGCGCCGCGGTCATCACGGGCAGCGAGGGCACATCTGAGAGGTAGCGGGCCAAGACGATCGGCGCCGAGGCGTAGCAGACGACGACCACGAGCATCATCGCGATCGCAATCGGATCGATGTGCTGCAGGTCGACGCCGAGCAGCACGACGACTCCGCCGAAGCCGACGACCAGCCCGATCACCTGACGGAGCGTGTAGCGCTCGGCGCGCGCCGACACGAGGAATGCGAGCGCACCCACAAGCGGCACCGTGGCGACGAGCAGCCCCGCCATCGATGAGCTGATCCGAGTCTCGGCCATGTTGAGCAGCGGCCAGGGGATCAGGATCTCGAGCGCGGCGAACGCGAGGATCGGCTTCCAACGCGCGAAGACGATCCGTACCTGGCGGCGATGGAGCACGATCGGGATGAGCACGAGGATCGCGATGCTCGTGCGGAGCAGCACGATGACGAGGGGGTCGATGTGCTCCGCGGCGATGCTGATGAAGAGATAGGGCGCACCCCAGATGAGGCTCATCGCGGCGAAGAGCAGCCACCCGCGTCGTGTCATCAGATCGGACCTCCCAGTCAGTGATATCAGTTGCGGAGCCGTCGCGCTTGCGACTCCCGGAGGACACCCCCGCGAGGGTCTGACACACGGCCCTGCCGCACGGGCCGGCCGGGCGCCATGTTATGTACACACAATATGCATATTGTCCGTCACATATCGACATTTTGCTCACTTTGTGCATACAATACGAGCATTCGATTGAGGATCACGAGCGGGAGGTCATGCCGATGCGCGCGAGCGACCACGCTTACACCACGCTCCTCGAAGAGATCCAGAGCGGAGCCCTGCCCCCCGGTACGGTGCTCGCCGAGGTCGAGCAGGCCGCGCGCCTCGGCGTGAGCCGCACCCCCGCGCGCGAGGCGATCGGCCGGCTGGTCGCGACCGGCCTCGCCACGCAGCAGTCCCCGCGGGTCACGGTGGTCTCGGATTTCGACGGGGACGACCTCCGCGCGCTCTTCGAGTTGCGCCGCGCGCTCGAGGAGAGCGCGGCGCGGATCGCGGCGCGGCGCGGTGATCCGACCCTCTTCGCGGCGCTCGCGAGCGACTTCGCCGCCGCCCACCCGGAGCACTCCGGCGGCGGGTCCGGCTCCTCCGACGCCGTCGATGCGTACTACGCGCTCATCGCCCGTTTCGACGCGGCCCTCGACGCCGCAGTCGACAATGCGTACTACGCGCAGTCACTCCGCACGGTGCGCACCCACCTCGCCCGCGCACGCAGGCTTGCCCGGGACAACCGCGAGCGTCTGCTCGCCTCGGTCGCCGAGCACCGCCTCATCGCCGAGGCCATCGCGGCCGGCGATGCGGAACTCGCAGCGCACGCCACGCACGTCCACCTCCACAACGCGCTCAGCGCGATCCTCGGTTCGCTCGAGCCCACCTCCCCAGCAGAAGGAACACGATGACCGTCACCCACCACGTCCGCGTTTACAAGAGCGAAGAGCCGCTGCCTCGCGAGGAGCAGCTGGCCTGGAAGATCGCCGAGGTCGCCACCGACCCGGTCGAGGTCGAGCCCGACGTCGTCGACATGGTGATCAACCGGATCATCGACAACGCGTCGGTCGCCGCCGCCTCGCTCAACCGCGGCCCGATCGTCGCGGCGCGCGCCCAGGCGCTCGCGCACCCGGTGTCGCGCGGCGGCGAGGGATCCTCCATCTTCGGCCTCGACGGCACCGAGTCGCCGGCCGAGCGCACGAGCCCCGAGTGGGCCGCCTGGGCCAACGGGGTCGCCGTGCGCGAGCTCGACTACCACGACACCTTCCTCGCGGCCGAGTACTCGCACCCCGGCGACAACATTCCGCCGATCCTCGCGGTCGCGCAGCACGTCGGCGCCGATGGCCGCGCGCTCGTGCGCGGCATCGCGACGGGCTACGAGATCCAGATGGATCTTGTGCGCTCGATCTGCCTGCACAAGCACAAGATCGACCACG
>JAGQTL010000235.1 GCA_020439035.1 Leucobacter sp.
GCCCCGCCCCTCTGGGCGGGAGCGGCCAGAAGCCAAACACGCTCGAGGGCGCCATCGGGGCGGCACATCGCAGCAAACGAGTCACCATCCTCATCGACAACCACGACGTCACGGTCGTACACCTCGATACCGGAGAAGTCATCGCCACCAACCAGATCAACCCCGACCGCAACTACTGGCGCAACACACTGGTGGCGGATGAGGGATTCGAGCCCTGCCGACACCCGCGTGATGGTGTCGCAGTCGCTCAGATCAGCGTTTTTACAACGGTTTTCAGTTTCCTGGACGGCCTAAAAGTATGTCGATTTAGGAAAAGTGTTGCCGGAATGTTGCCACGCCTCAGAGCTTCAAGGCTCGTCACCATCACCCGCCCACTTTCCCTCTTCGGCACCCAGGTATTCAGTTAGGGCACGCACCAGGATGTGAACAATTGCGAATGCGATCTGTTCGGAGTCGTAGCGGCACTTCTTGGTAATCGCGATGGCATCTTCTGGAACCTGCACTATTGCAAAGTCGACCCGCTCTTTGGCCGGCAGTTCAACGTGGTGACGAATGAGCGATCCTGTCACGCACCTCGTATCAGTGCGAGCCCTTCCAGCTCTCCCAATACCGTGATGCCGTAATCGCGAGCCTTCTTCGCCTTACCCGATTGTGTGTACGGGTCAGCGGCGATCAGCAATGCTGTCTTCTTAGTGACATTCCTGCCAACCGCGTACCCTAGTTCGATGATCTCGGCTTCGAGCGCAGCTCGTTCGATAGTCATATCTCCCGTCAACACGATTACAGCCCCCTGAGTAAGCAGCTTTGTCTCAGATCCGGATTCGGGCCCTTTTGCGTTTTGAGAGCTTCGCGGCACAAGCGCGCGCTGTAATGAATCCCGATCGATGCCGAGGAGTTCCGCTACCCGCACGATATCTACGCGTTCGGCATCAGTGAGCACTCCATCTGCCCAGGCGTCACGAACCACGTCGTCGAAATGTCCTCGGTGCAACGACCCGAGTGTCACCCCATCCAGATCGAGCGCATTAGCTGCCTTTACTAGCGCGTCGATCTCGGAAGCATCGAGAATGCGATCCGCCATCGACGATTCAAGCAGCTGCACGTACTGTTCTGTGGACGTAGCAGACTGAGGTTTCGCGCCCAATTCCTGAAGCACATCGCCTACGGATGCACTCGCAGTCGGCGCCTGAATTTCACCCTCGAGCACAAAAGGCGCACCCGGCTCGTCATCACGAGGCTTCAATTCCACGTCGATGGGAAAATATTCTGGCCAGCTCAACGCTTGAGCAAGGTCGAGATGCACACGCCAAAACGGAGCAGCCGACGACATCTCAAATAGCTGCCCAAGTAGATAGGTCGTAACCAACGCGTCGCCGAGCGCGCTGTGCTCCGGCCGAGATGCAAGGCCCGAATGTGCGAGCACCTCTTCAATACCAAATCCCAAGTGTGCTGTGACGTCATGAAGTTTGAAGGTCGGAGGCGGATCGGCTTTTAACAGAGCTTTCGCAACTCGAAGCGTATCGATCGCGACGAACTCGGGCACCTCGTACCCCTCACGTTCCAATTCAGCGGCAAGAAAGCGCAAGTCGAACGAGATATTGTGACCCACAATCACACGGCCGTCGAGCATCGACAGGAGGGCGGGGGCCACTTGCTCAAAGGCCGGGGCATCCCATACGTCGCGCGCTGTGACTCCGTGAATCCGCGTCGGGCCGACATCGCGCCGTGGGTTTACAAGGGTTTCTAGCATGTTGTCGATCGTGAGTGCGGCGTCCATGTGCACCGCACCAATCTCGATGACTCGGTCCCCGCGTGCGGGCGATAATCCCGTTGTCTCGAAGTCCAAAACCACGAACCCGCGTGCCACATCGCCTCCTTCGTCAACCAACAATCAACCAAATACTCGCATGATTCGGCGAGTTTTCGTTCCCGGGGCGCCTCCAGATCAACAAATGATCAACGAAATTGCTCCGTCATTTATCGAAGCTGAGGCTGGCATAGGGACTCCTGCCACCACCGGTTTCGCAACGCTTGAGGTAGTTTCGCCGACTGATGCCATAATCAAATCAACATAAATCCCTGATTAAAAACAACTTCAAAGAGGATGTCGACGTCGAGCGGAGACGCCTCAACGTCACATGCAGCGTCTCGTGCTCCACGATCTGCGTCACACTGCCGCGTCGCTCACGATGTCGGGCGGCGCGAACGTAAAGGAGGTGCAGCGGATGCTTGGGCGCGCCTCTGCGGCGATGACCTTGGATGTGTACGCGGATCTCTCCGATGACGATCTTGAAGCAGTTTCAGTGAGGCTCGATCAGGCCATCGCCAAACGAAATGTTGCCAATCTGTTGTCAGAAGCGTGATGCCAGCAATGCGTGAGGCCCAAACTTCGTTGATATTTCAACGATGCTCGGACCTCAGTGCTGGTGGCGGATGAGGGATTCGAACCCCCGTAGGCATTGCCAGCTGATTTACAGTCAGCCCCCTTTGGCCGCTCGGGTAATCCGCCGTCGGCCGCGCAACGCGAACGAGCACGGCCAGCACACAAGCATAGTCGCCGCTCGGGGCGAACGGAAATCACGAAACCCCTACGCCACCGGAGTGGCGGGCGGGGTCGCGGCCGCATCGAGCTCGGCCAGCCGCTCATCCACCCCGGCCGGCGGGATGGCGAAGCCGTAGCGATGCGCGGCGATCGAGAGCGCCTGCTCGCGCACGAAGGCGAGCAGCTCGACCGGGCCCGCCATTGTGACCGGCGCGGCCCAGAGCGAGAGGCGATCCTGCCCGCCGAGCCACTCTGCGGCTCTCCGCGCATCGCCGCCGATGAGCCGCACCCGTTCGGATCCCAGATCGCCCGCGTCGAATCCGAGCCCCGCACGCTCGACGCCGATGAGCGCCAGCCGTTCGAGCCACCCCTCGTCGCGCTCGAGCGACACCGACACGCCCTGCTCTTCGAGCAGCCGCGTGATCTCGGGCGGCAGCACGGCACCCGTCGATACGCTCAGCGGCGCCCCCACGATGAACCCGGCGACCAGCACTCGGAGCAGCTCAGCGAGCGTGCCGCTCTCGGCCAGCCGCACGTGCACCGCGACCGGCCAGTGCCGCAGCGCATTGCGATCGACACCCATGCCGATCTCGTCACGCACGCGGCCGAGCGAGGTGCGCCACGTGAGCGCGTCCGCGAGGGCCGCACGCCGCAGCCGGTCAAAGCTCGCGTAGTCGAGCGACGCCTGCGCCGTCTCGATCAGCGTCCGCACCGCCGCATCGAGGCCGCGCAGATGCAGGGTCGAGCTCGGCGTGCCCTCACGCAGCCGCCACGATCCCAGTGCGACCAGCCGGTTCGGGCCGCCGGCCAGCGGCTGCCCTCCGAGTGCGGCCGCGCCCCAGCCGCCGCTCGGCTGCCGCTCGATCCGCGCATCGCTCGTGGCCCGGCCGATCGACAGCGAGGCCGCCTGCACCCCGTCGAGCCAGGGCATCGTCTCGCTCGGGTCGATCGCGTGCAGCGCGGCCACGCTGCCGCCGCCGAGCCGGTTCTGCAGTTCGATCGCCTCCGCCACGCTCCCCGCTCGGATCACGCCGATCACCGGCATCCCGATCGCGTCGCGCCAGAAGCTCGCATCGCGGCGCAGCCCGATGCGCACGCCGGGCCGCCAGAGCAGGCCGGCCTCGTCGAGCTGCTCCGGTGGGACGAGCCACTCCTCGCCGGCCTCGAGTCGGGTGAGCGCCCGCAGGCCCGCCGCATCCGGTGCGGCCGCGAGCGGGCCGAAGTCGAAGGAGAGCGGATCGCGGTCGCTACCGGCGTCTCCGCCTTCCGCGCCCGTATCTCCGGGGCGCAGCCCCCGCACCGCGTCGGCCAGCAGGCGGTGCACTCGCTTCACGTGGCCGGACCCGCCGAGCACCACGAGCACCCGGGCCGCGCGTGCCGCCGTGCCGCCGAAGGCCGACCGGACCGCGGCCCGCACCGCCGCGGCCGGCTCGGCGCTCGGGGCGATCAGCGTCGAGCCGGGCACGAGCAGGCGGCCCTCGATCGCGAGATCGGGCCGCAACCGCGTGATCGCGCGCACCAGCTCGCGATCGCCGAACAGCATCGCACGATCCACCTGCCGGCTCACCGCGAGCTCGGCGGCGCGCCCTCGCTGCGCCTCGGCCGGCGCCTCCACGAGTTCGATCAGTCCTTCGGGCAGGCCGGCTGCGGCCCACTCCTCGATCAAAGCTGCGGCCGACCTCGCCGCTG
Organism: Leucobacter sp.; assembly: GCA_020439035.1. Lineage (GTDB taxonomy): Bacteria > Actinomycetota > Actinomycetes > Actinomycetales > Microbacteriaceae > Leucobacter. The sequence continues at coordinate 4,232 of JAGQTL010000235.1, forward strand.
CCGGCTCCACCACGAGCACGACCGCGGATCCCGCGGCGAGCGCCGCGAGCACGGCCTCCGCCCACTCGGCGAACGACGCGTGCGCATCGGCCGCAACGAGCACCGTGCGGTCGGCATGGAACTCGGCCCCGCGCAGCGCGCCGAGGCCCGGCGCGAGCAGCCCGAAATACCGCGCCGCGTCAACGACCCCCGAGATCTCGGCGTCGAGCAGCGCGACCGGCGATCCGCGTTCGGCCACAAGCAGCGCGAGCAGCCGATCCCTCGCGCTGGCGGTGGCGAGGGCGAGCCGGCCGATCCGCGTCGCCCGCTCCGTCGCGCGCTGCGTACGCCAGGCCTCGGCGAGGCCCCCGTCGGCGGCGGGGCCTTGATCCGCACCCGAAGCGTGAGCCGCCGGGGTGCCCGCGCGCGCCTCGTCCGCCCATGCAGCGCGCAGCCGCACTGCTCGCGCGAGCGCGTCGCGCGCCCACTCCCGGTTCTCGCGGCTCACCGCGTCCGTATCGGGTTCGCACGCGAAACCGGCCTCCGACACGACGGGGATGCGGCGGAGCGGGCCGTCGGCCTCGACGACAATCCTGCCGGTGTCGTCGTGGCCGAGCCCGAGCACGGCCGCAGTGAGCCCGCCGGTGTCGAAGCGCTCGTCGTCCGCCGGCGGGCGGTAGAAAAGTGCGGGATCATCGTCTTCGGCGTCCCATTCACGCCGGCGCAGACGGGTGCGGTGCGACGGCGGGAACGGCTGCCGCGCGAGCAGGATCGCCGCGGCAAGCCGCTCCGTCGCGGACGCCGGGGCCGTGCCGGCGCCGGATGCGGGGTCGATCGCGAGACCGGCTGCGGAGCCGCTCGCGGTGTCGGGATCGGTATTGGGGTCGAGATCCGTATTGGAGTCGCGGCCGGGATCGGGGTCCGTCTCGGCGCGATTGCGCACGGCCGGCTGCCCGAGCGCCGATTCGGGATCCGCCGCCTCGGCCGCCAGCCCGATCAGCCCGTCGATCGCGCCCGCGAACTCCTTCGGCGTCACGAGTGGCACGCGCACGCGCACCCGATACCCGTGCTCGACGAGCGACGTCGCGAGCGGCGTCGCGACTCCGGCGCGCAGCTGCAGCGCGGGGACGGCGGCATCCCGCTTGCCGTGCGCGCCCGCACCGCCGTGCTCGGCGATCAGTGTCAGGTGGGCAAGCAGCAGCGGATCCTCGCTTGCGAGCACCACCCGCACCGCGGGCTCCGCGGCGAGCGCCGCCGTCGCGAGCCGCAGCGTCTGCGCCGTCACCTCGTCACCCGGTTCGAGCGTCGGCACGGCGTGCCCGCTACGGAGCGACTCGATCACGGTGCGGCCGTGCAGCCCCGCGGCGCCGATCGTCACTTCGAGCGGCTCCCCGCCGGCCGCCACGCGGGCACGCGAGCACGCGATCAGCCGGTCGAGCGCCGGCCCCGACTCGGGCAGTTCGGCGGGCAGGCTGATGCCGACGCGGGCACGGGGGAAGCGAGCAGCGGCGGCCTCGGCTCCCGCGGCATCCGGGCCCCCCACGGTACCCGGGCCATCCGCGGCATCAGGCGCATCGAGCACACCGAGCCCACCGAGCGCACCGAGGAGCGCCTCCGGCCCCAGCAGCGCCCCGCGGAAGTCGCTCGCCTCGAGCACAACTGCGGTGTCGTGCTCGGCCGCGGCTTCGAGCAGCGTGCGCAGGGCGATGGCCAGCCTCTCCGCGTCGCGGTCGAGCGACCAGTACCCGATGCCGGTCGCGGCCTCCGGCGCCAGGCGCGCCGGGTCGACCGCGAGGTGCGTAACCTCGGGATCGCGCACGAGCCGGAGCAGCCGGTCGAGCTCGCGCGCGGCGCCCGCGGGCCCGGCCACGGGGCGCCCGCCCAGGGCGAGCAGCGCGTCGAAGCCGAGCTCACGGCGCTTCCGCAGCTCCTCGTGCAGCACCACCGGGGCAGGCCCGTCATCGCGCGGCAGCTTCGCCGCCAGCACCAGATGGGCGACCCGCTCGCGCAGCCGCCGCCGGGCGATCGGCAGCACCGCCCAGGGCAGGCCGAGCGACGCAATCCCGCCCGCGCGCAGCGCCAGGCGGTCACGCGCGGGCATGGACGGCGGTGAGGCCTGGGCCGCGGCGCGCAAGCCGAGCGCCGCCCCGAACGGATCGTTCGCGCCGGCGAGCGCTTCGAGCAGCGCGCGGATGAAGTCGAAGCTCTCGCCGTCCCGGCGCGCGCCCTCGAGCAGGTCGGAAGCCGTGCCCGAGGAGTCCTCTGGCGGCGGCGATCCCGGGTCGTCGCGCGTGAGCGCGAGCCAGGCATCCGCGCGAGCCGCGGCGCGCGCTACCGCGGTCGGCGTTTCGTCATCCGCAGCCATGGCTCCACTGTATGGCCTGTTGCCGCGACCGCCGCCGAGGCGACCCGCGGAAACGAGACACCGAGGCGAGCCGCGGTGGCGGCCCGCGGTGGCGGTCCGCGGTGGGGCGGCTACGCCGTCGGCGAGACCCCCGCGATCGCCGCGAGGAACCGATCGTTCATTTCGGGGCTGCCGATCGTGACGCGGAGCCCCTCGCTGCCGTACGCGCGCGCGACCACACCCGCCTCGCGCAGCGCCGCGTCGATTTCCGGCGTGCGCGATCCGGTGCGCAGCCAGACGAAGTTCGCGAACGAGTCGACGAGCTTCCAGTCGGCCGCGCGCAGCGCCTCGTGCACGCGGTCGCGCTCGGCGATGATGCGCTCGACGCGCTCGTTCAGCTCATGCTCGGCCTCGAGCGAGGCGATCGCCGCCGCCTGGGCGAGATCGCTCACGCCGAAGGGCACGGCGACGCGGCGCAGGTTGCCGGCCACCCGCTCCGACGCGATGGCATACCCGATGCGCAGGCCCGCGAGTCCGTAGGCCTTCGAGAACGTGTGCAGCACGGCGACATTCTCGTGGCGGCGGAAAAAGTCGACGCCATCCGCCGAGTCGGGGTCGGTGTCGAAGTGCACGTACGCCTCGTCGATCACCACCAGCACATCCTTCGGCACCGCCGCCAGGAACCGCTCGAGCTCGTCGGTGCGCACGACGGTGCCGGTGGGGTTGTTCGGGGTGCAGACGAAGATCAGCCGCGTGCGCGGCGTCACCGCAGCCGCCATCGCGTCGAGGTCGTGCCGCTCATCGGCGGTCAACGGCACCGGCACCGGCGTCGCGCCGGCCACCTGCACGAGGATCGGATACGCCTCGAAGGATCGCCACGCGAAGATGACCTCGTCGCCCGCACCGGCGCTTGCCGTGATGAGCTGGGCCGCCACCTCCACGGACCCCGCGCCGACCGCGACCTCTTCCGGCCGCACGCCGTGGCGCGCCGCGATCCGCTCGCGCACCGCGACCGCCCCCATATCGGGGTACAGGTTGAAGCGTTCGAGCCGTGCCCGCGTGGCCTCGAGCACCGAGGCGAGCGGCGGGTACGGGTTCTCGTTCGACGAGAGCTTCACCGCATCGGGCAACGACTTGCCCTGGATGTATGCCGGCAGGCTCTCGACATCCGCGCGTTGCTGAACCATCGTGTCTCCTCGTCTCCACAAACACTCGTGCGATCGCTTGCGCGATCCTTTGCGCGATCATTCCGGCGCGCTCCGACGGGCTCCGACGCGCCGGGTGCGACCCCCGAAGCCTACCCGCTGCGATGCGGGATCAGGCGGCGCCGCCGTACTCGCCCGTGGCGACGAGGATGCCCCGCGCCAGCACGTTGTGCCGCATCATGAAGCCGAGCACCGCGGGCGTGGCCTGCGGGTCGACCTCGATGCGCGGCACATCGAGGGCGTGCACGACGAACCAGTAGTGGTGCACGCCGCTGCCCTCGGGCGGGCCCGCCCCGATAAACTCGCTGGCCCGCGTCTCGTTCGGCAGCATGATGGCGCCCTCGGGCAGCAGCCCCTTCGCAGGGTCGCCCGCGTCGCCCGGCAGGCTCGTGACGCTCGCCGGCACGTTCGCGACCGCCCAGTGCCAGAAGCCCGAGCCGGTCGGCGCATCGGGGTCGTAGCAGGTGACGGCGAAACTCTTCGTACCCTCGGGGAACCCCGACCAGCTCAGCTGCGGCGAGCGGTTGCGCCCGCCCGAATCGAAGTCGTAGGTCTCCGCCGGCAACGGCTCGCCGTCTTGGATATCGGCACTCGTCACCTCGAAACCCGGCACGCGCGGCATGCCCGCGTACGGGTTGATGGGGCCGCGTTCGAAACTCTCGCTCGTCATGGTTGATCCCTACTGCAGTCGCTCCGCCAGATCGGCTACTTCCACCCTAGAGCCCGCCTCCGACGCCCGCCAGATGCCCCCGGGATCCCCTCGCTATACTGGGGCGAACCGGAGGCGGGCGCGGTGTCCGGTCGAGTTCGGAGGTGCGATGTGTCGATGACAACGGGTTCCGAGCGCGCGCGCAATACGCTCGCCTACCTGCGGCGGCATATTTCGACGGGGGCCTGGCCGGTGGGCAGCCGGATCCCGATCGAGCCCGAGCTGGCCGAGCAGATCGGCGTCGGCCGCAGCACCGTCCGCGAGGCCGTGCGCTCCCTCGCCTCCATCGGCATGCTCGAGACGCTGCCCGGCCGCGGCACGTTCGTGCGCTCGTCCACACCGACCAGCACGCTGCTCAACGAGTTCCTCAACGACTTCACGCTCGAAGAGATCCTGAGCTACCGGCGCGCGCTCGAGATCGAGGCCGCCCAGCAGGCGGCGCTGCACCGCACCGAAGAGGATCTCGCGGCGCTCGAGCAGGCCGCCATCGACGAGAAGGGCTGCACGCGCTGCCCCGTGCTGCTGAACGGCAACGAGGCCTCGGCGTTCGACAGCCGCTTCCACCGGCTCCTCTTCGACGCGGCGAAGAACCGCCTGCTCGCCTCGCTCTACGCCGGCACCAATGATCAGCTGCGCACGCCCGCCCACCGCGGCAGGCTCGCGAACGTCGCAACGGCGAGCGAGATGGAGCGGGATCACGCGCGCGTGATCGACGCGATCCGCCGCCAGGACTTCATCGATGCCGTGCACTCGATGGCGGATCACGTCGACCACGATGTCGTGATTGTGAACGACCGCCAGCAGGTCGTTCCCGCGCTCAAGCGCACGCCGGAGCAACAGCAGCGCATCGACGATGCGCGCGAGGCCGGCGCCCAGCGCGTCGGCGCCGCGCACTGACGCGCTACGCGCGGTCGCGCAGGTAGGCGAGCAGGGCGTCGCGCACGAATGCGGCTCCCTCTGCGCCGCCGTAGTTGCGCGCGAAGCGCTCATCGGCGACGTACATGTCGGCCAGGCCGCTGACGTAGCCGACGAGATCGCCGCCGGGCTCGTGCGCCGGCGTGCCACCGATGCCGCTCAGCCAGTCGACGTGGCGAGCGGCGAGGCTCTGCGCCACGGCGCCCTCCGGGTCTTCGCCCTGTTCGGCGGCCGCGATCCAGTCCGCGGTCAACCGGGCCACGCGATCCTTCCACGCCCGCTGCCCCTCGGCCCCGAGCTCCCGCCACCAGCGGTCGCTCCGCCGGTAGGCCTCGGCGCCCCAGCGCTCTTCGACCTCCTCCCGGTACTGGGTGTGATCGAAGCCATCGAACATGTTCTGAGACATCAGGTCTCTCCTTTCTTCTCCTCCTGCGCGCGCATGGAGTTCGGCAATCGTGCGTTCCACGGCGCCGATCTGCGCGCTGACGCGCTGCTGCTCCTGGCGCAGCAGTTCGAGATGGTGCTCGAGGATCCGCGCCTCCGCCTGCTCGGCGGCCTCGCCGCGTTCGGCGCGCGCATCCTGCGCGTCGAGCACCCGGGCGATCTCGCCGAGGCCGAGGCCGAGGTCGCGCAGCAGGAGCACCCGTTGCAGGCGCACGAGCGCACGGTCGTCGTAATAGCGGTAGCCATTGGCGCCGATGCGGCTCGGCGGCACCAGGCCGATGCTGTCGTAGTGCCGCAGCGTGCGCGAGGTCGTGCCCGCCGCCTTCGCCACATCCTGCACCGAATACATGGCGCCCCCTTCCCGTCTCGCCTCCGCGTCGGTACTCACGATAAAGGTTGACGTTGCGTCAATGTCAACCGCAGCATTTAGCATGAAAGTGTGTCCGAGTCCAAGATCCTGCTCTTCTACGCGTTCGCGCCCCTCGCCGACCCCGAGGCCGTGCGGCTCTGGCAGCACGAGCTCTGCGTCTCGCTCGGCCTGCGCGGCCGCATCATCGTCTCGCCGCACGGAATCAACGCCACCGTGGGCGGCGAGCTCGACGCCTGCAAGCGCTACGTGCGCCGCACGCGCGCGTACGCGCCGTTCGCCGGGATCGACGTGAAATGGAGCGACGGCACCGGGTTCGAGCCGGCGGCCGAAGAACCGCTGCACGGCACGGACCGCGCGCCGCGCTGGCGCCGCATCGTCGATTTCCCGAAGCTCAGCGTCAAGGTGCGCGACGAGCTCGTCGCCTTCGGCATCCCCGACGAGACCACGGTCGACGCTCGCGGTGTCGTGGGCGGCGGCGAGCGACTCTCGCCCGAAGCCGTGAACGCGCTCGTTGCCGCGCGCGGCGACGAGATCGTGTTCTTCGACGGCCGCAATGCCTGGGAGGCAGAGATCGGCCGCTTCGCGGGTGCCGTGGTGCCCGAGGTGCGCACGACGCACGGCTTCATCGACGAGATCGATCGCGGTGCCTTCGACCATCTGAAGCAGCGCCCGGTCGTGACCTACTGCACCGGTGGCATCCGCTGCGAGATCCTCTCGGCCGCGATGCTCGAGCGCGGCTTCGCCGAGGTGTACCAGCTCGACGGCGGCATCGTGCGCTACGGCGAGGCCTTCGGCAATGATGGGCTCTGGCAGGGGTCGCTCGCGGTGTTCGACGGCCGCGAGTCGATCGACTTCGCACCGAACGCCGAGGTGCTCGGGCGCTGCGTCGCGTGCGGTGCCGCGTCGAATCGCCTGAGCGACTGCTCGAGCCCCGATTGCCGGGCGCGCTACGTCACCTGCGATGAGCACGCGGGCGCCGACTGCGCCGACCATGCCGATGCGCTCACCCGGAGTGCGTAGTCTTTCTGCCATGAGCCAGACGGATGACGGCCAGCCGGTCGTGCGCTACGCACCGCCGCTGCCTCCTGCGCCCACGATGCAGATGGCGCACCCGGCTCCGCAGGCCGGGCACCCGGAGGCGCCCCCGTTCACGCGGCGCTACACGGCCATCACCAAGGTGCTCGACGGCGTGCTCACCGTGCAGCGGCCGATCGTGCTCGCGCATGTGCGCGCCACGCTGGCCCGCAACCCGGGCGCCACGCCCGCCGAACTGGTGGCCCGCCTCGAACGGCACTACCTCGCGACGGTCACCGCCGGCGGTGCCGGTGTCGGCGTCGCCGCCGCGATACCGGCCGTCGGCACGGCGGCCGCCCTCGCCATCTCGACGGCCGAGACGATCGGCTTCCTCGAGGCCACCGCGCTCTTCGCGCACTCCGTCGCCGAAGTGCACGGCATCGTGCTGACCGACCGTCAGCGCACCCACGTGCTCGTACTCACCCTGCTGCTGGGAGATGAGGGCGCCTCGCTGCTGCGCCAGGTCACGGGGCAAGCGGCCGGCGGGGCGGATCGCGGCGCGTTCTGGGCCGAAACGGTCACCTCGGCGCTGCCCCGGAACCTCACCGGGCCGCTCGTGGATCAGCTGCGCTCGCGCTTCATGAAGAAGCTCCGGCGCGAGGGCACCGCCTCGGTGATCGGCAAGGCGATGCCCTACGGCATCGGCGCCGTCATCGGCGGCACCGGCAACCATCTGCTCGGGCGCAAAGTGCTGCGATCCTCCCACCTCGCCTTTGGCCCCGCGCCCCTGGTGCTCCCGGCGGAGCTCACGGCGCCGCGCCCGCCTCGGGTGAAGCCGGCGAAGGATCAGAAGCCTGCGAAACCCGCCAAGCCCGCGAAGCTCGCCAAACCCGAGAAGGCGGCCAAGGCCCCGAAGCCGAGAAAGACCCTCAAGCCCGGGAAGACACCGAGACCGGGGAAGACCGAAGCGGCGGTGGAGCCGCACCAGCCGCCGGAGGGATCAGCGACCTCGGAGCGCTGATCCCCACGCCGCACGCGGCGTCTCGACTACCAGATCGCGACGCGCTCGGCCGGATCGAGCCACAGGCCGTCGCTCGGCTGCGTGGCGTAGGCCTCGTGGAACGGCGCGAGGTTGCGCACGATCTGGTTGCAGCGGAACTCGTTGGGCGAGTGCGGGTCGATGGTGAGCAGGCGCACGACCTCCTCGGGCCGCGACTTCTGCTGCCACGCCTGCGCCCACGCGAGGAAGAACCGCTCGCCCGCGGTCAGCCCCTCGACCACGGGCGGCTCTCCGCCGCCGAGCGAGATCACGTAGGCCTTCCAGGCGATCTCGAGCCCCGAGAGGTCGCCGATGTTCTCACCGATCGTGAGCTCGCCGTTCACGGTCTGCCCGTTCGCGCCTTCGGGGGAGAGCGCGTTGTACTGGTCGATGAGCGCCTTGGTGCGGGCCTCGAAGGCCGCGCGGTCGGCAGGCGTCCACCAGTCGGTGAGCTTGCCGTCGCCGTCGTACTGTGAGCCCTGATCGTCGAACCCGTGCCCGATCTCGTGGCCGATCACGGCGCCGATGGCGCCGTAGTTGGCCGCCGGATCCCAGGCGGCGTCGAAGAACGGCGGCTGCAGGATCGCCGCGGGGAACACG
>JAGQTL010000236.1 GCA_020439035.1 Leucobacter sp.
AGATGTCGACGCCGTCTTCTTTCATCGCCCGCACGAGCAGCGTGCCGGTGACGGCGCGGCCGATCGGGGTCGTGTTGAAGTAGGTGCGCCCCGCCGAACGGATGTGGAACGCGCCGCACGCGAGCGCCGACAGCCCCTCTTCGACCATGAGCGGCTTGCAGTCGATCAGGCGCGAGCCCTCGGCGCCGTACTGCAGCGCGCGGCCAGGGATCGAGGCGATGTCGTCTTCGTCGTACTGACCGAGGTCGCCCGTGTAGGTGAAGGGCACCGCGCCCTTCTCGCGCATCCACGCGACCGCGCAGGAGGTATCGAGGCCGCCGGAGAATGCGATGCCGACGCGCTCGCCGACGGGCAGGGATGAGAGCACCTTAGACATGCTGTCTATCCTATTCGGCCGGTGACGGTCGCCCGACCACTCGCCGGGCCACTCGCCCGCGATGGAGGATCGAGCACGGGCGCACGATGTCCGCGGCGCCGCCGGTCAGGGGCCCGAACGGCCCCTCGCGCATCACGCCGGGTCACCGCACGTCGAAGGTCCGCGGATCCGGCCCGAAGTTGCGCTGCTCGTCGAGCGCGTCGATCGCCGCCATCTCGGCGGCGCTCAGCTCGAAGTCGAAGAGCCCGGCGTTCTCGACCATGCGCTCGCGGCGCAGGGTCTTCGGGAAGATGATGCGCCCCTGCTGCACGTGCCAGCGCAGCACCACCTGAGCCGGGCTCTTGCCGTGCGCCGCCGCGGCCTCGGTGATCGCCGGCCGCTCGAGCAGATCGGACTTGCCCTGCGCGAGCGGGCCCCAGGCCTCGATGGCGATGCCCTGCTCGGCGCAGAAGGCGGCGAGCTCGCGGCGCTGATGGAGCGGATGCAGCTCGATCTGGTTCACCGCGGGGACGACGCCGGTCTCGTCGAGCAGCTGCTGCAGGTCGTCCTTCTCGAAGTTCGAGACCCCGATCGAGGTCGCGCGGCCCGTCGCCGCGATCTCGATGAGCGACTTCCAGGCCGTGAGCGCCTCGCCGAACATGGCCTGCGGCCAGTGGATCAGGTAGAGGTCGACCCGGTCGAGCCCGAGCCGGTCGAGGCTCGCCTCGAAGGCCGCCGCAGCCTGGGTCTGGTCGGTGTTCCAGAGCTTCGTGGTGACGAACAGCTCGTCGCGCGGGATGCCGCTCTCGGCGATCGCGGCGCCCACCTCGGCCTCGTTGTCGTAGATGCGCGCCGTGTCGATGTGCCGGTAGCCCACGTCGAGAGCGTCGGCGACGACGCGCTGCGCCTCCCCCGGCTTCACCAGGAACACTCCCACCCCGAGCTGCGGGATCGCGCGCCCATCGTTGAGGGCGAGGTTCGGAATCTGCAGCGCGCGCATCGCGGCTCCTTTCGTGCGGGAAGATCCTCCTCAGACTACGCCTGTCGGGCGGCCATCCCCCGGTGCGACCGCGCCAGGATTGGGCCGGCCCGGGCGATAGCGGGCGCGGCGCGGCGACAACCAGGCGCGGATGCGAGAATAGGCGGGTCATGTCTGCAGCCCCGCCGCGCCCGCCGCGCCCCGAGTCGCCGGCGGTGCCGCGCCTCGAGTTCCCCGCAGAACTGCCCGTGTCGCAGATGCGCGCCCAGATCGAGGCGGCCATCCGCGGGCACCAGGTCGTGATCGTGGCGGGTGAGACCGGCTCGGGCAAGACCACGCAGCTGCCGAAGATCGCCCTCGCACTCGGCCGCGAGCGCATCGCGCACACGCAGCCGCGAAGGATCGCCGCGCGCACGATCGCCGAGCGGATCGCGGAGGAGACCGGCACCGAGCTCGGCGAACTCGTCGGATACCAGGTGCGCTTCACCGACAGGGTGTCGAAGGATACGCGGATCCGCCTCATGACCGACGGGATCCTGCTCAACGCGATCCATCGCGACCGCGACCTCCTGGCCTACGACACGATCATCATCGACGAAGCGCACGAGCGCAGCCTCAACATTGACTTCCTGCTCGGCTACCTCAAGACGCTGCTGCCGCGCCGCCCCGACCTGAAAGTGCTCATTACGTCGGCGACGATCGACCCCGAATCGTTCGCGAAGCACTTCGCCGACCCCCGGAGCGGTGAACCCGCGCCGATCATCGAAGTCTCCGGCCGCACCTACCCCGTGGAAATCCGGTACCGGCCGCTGGTCGAAGAGGTCGAGACGCCCGACCCGAAGGGCGCGACACCGAAGATTCGCCGCATCGAGCGCGACCTCTTCGACGCGATCGGCGAGGCCGTCGACGAGCTCTCGCGAGAGGATCCGGGCGACATCCTCGTCTTCCTGAGCGGCGAGGCCGAGATCCGCGACGCCGCCGACGCGCTGAAGGTCCGCGCTGCGAGCAAGGCGAAGCCGCTCGAGGTACTCCCCCTCTACGGGCGGCTCAGCGCCGCCGAGCAGCACCGCGTGTTCGAGCGGCCGCGCGGCGCGAACGCCGCGGCCCGCCGCATCGTGCTCGCCACGAACGTGGCCGAGACGAGCCTCACCGTGCCCGGCATCCGCTACGTCATCGACGCAGGCACGGCCCGCATCTCGCGCTACAGCAGCCGCAGCAAGGTGCAGCGCCTCCCGATCGAGGCGATCTCGCAGGCGAGCGCCAAACAGCGCTCCGGCCGCTCGGGCCGCACCAGCCCGGGCATCGCGATCCGCCTCTACGCCGAGGACGATTTCGAGAGCCGGCCCGCGTTCACCGAGCCCGAGATCCTGCGCACCGGGCTCGCAAGCGTCATCTTGCAGATGCTCGCGATCGGCCTCGGCGACATCGCCGCGTTCCCGTTCCTCACTCCGCCCGACAAGCGCGGCATCACCGACGGCCTCGGGCTGCTCACCGAGCTCGGGGCGGTCGAGCAGGCGGGTCGCCGCCCCGCGCGCAGGCCGAGCGAACCGGTCGAAGCGGCCGCACCTGGAGATCCTGCGACGTCGCGCAGGATGACGAATCAGACCCACCGCATCACGAAGCTCGGCCGCGAGCTCAGCCGGCTGCCGATCGAACCGCGCTTCGCGCGCATGGTGCTCGAGGCGAGGCGGCACGGCGTGGTGCCGGAGGTCATCGCGATCGTCGCCGGGCTCACCGTGCAGGACGTGCGCGAGCGGCCGGCCGAGCAGCGCGGTCGCGCGGACGAATTGCACGGGCGCTTCGCCGACCCGCTCGGCGATCTCATGACGCTCCTGAACCTCTGGAACTACCTGCAGGAGCAGCAGCGGGAGCTCTCGTCGAGCGCCTTCCGACGGCTGTGCAAGGCCGAGTTCCTGAACTTCCTCCGCGTGCGCGAGTGGATGGATCTCGTGCGGCAGCTCTCCCGCGCGGCAAAGGATCAGGGCTCCCGCCGGCACCCTGCGCGCAGCGAAGCGGAGTCGCAGGATGCCGAGACGGGGCGCGCGGCCGGCGACGGCGCCGCTGACGGGAACGCCGAGCTCATCCACCGCGCGATCCTCGCCGGCCTGCTCTCGCAGCTCGGGGTGCGCGACGACACGCAGGATCGGCGCACGCCGGCCGGGGGCCGTGGAGGGCGCAGCGCGCCGGGCGCCGGGCGCCGAAAGCCCGCGCAGGAGTACCTGGGATCCCGCGGCACGCGCTTCGCACTGCACCCCGGCTCGGTGCTCGCGAAGCGGCCTCCCGAGGTGCTGATGAGCGTCGAACTGGTCGAGACGAGCCGCCTGTTCGCGCGCAGCAACGCGGCGATCGACCCGGAGTGGGCGGAGGAGCTGGCGGGGCCTCTGGCGAAGCGGCAGCTCGGCGAGCCGCACTGGGAGAAGTCCCAGGGCGCGGCCGTCGCCTACGAGCGCGTCACCCTGTACGGCGTGCCCATCGTCGACCGCCGCCGCGTGCAGCTCGCGCGCTTCGACGCGACGTACGCGCGCGAGCTCTTCATTCGTCACGCGCTCGTCGAGGGCGAGTGGGATGCGCCGGGCGGCGCCCTCTACGCGTTCGATCGGGCGAATCGCCAGCTGCGCAAGGAGCTCGAGCAGCTCGAGGAGCGCACGCGCCGCCGCGGCCTGATCGGCGATGACGACGCCGTCTTCGAGTTCTACGATGCGCGCCTGCCCGCCGATGTCGCGAGCACGCGCGACTTCGAGGGCTGGTGGAAGCGCGAGCACCGCAGCCACCCGAAGCTGCTGAACCTCCGCCGCGAGGACCTGCTCGACAGCGGCGACGCCGAGTCCGGCGAGGCCGACCAGGAGTTCCCGCGCGAGTGGCGGCACGGCGATCAGACGCTTCGCCTGCGCTACCGCTTCGATCCCACGACGGACGACGACGGCGTGACCGTCACGGTGCCCCTGCCCCTCCTTCCCCGGCTCGACGGCACCGAGTTCGAGAAGCTCGTGCCCGGGCTGCGCGAAGAGCTCGTGGCGGCACTCATCAAGACGCTGCCGAAGGCGATCCGCAAGCACGTCGTGCCGGCGAACGACTGGGCCCGCACGCTGCTCGCCGCTGTGGGCCCGAAGCTCGAAGCCGCAGACACGAACACGCGCTTCACGGCGCTGCTGGCCGACGAGATCCGCCGCCGCACGAGCGTTCCGGTGACGGCGGCGAACTTCGATCCGGCGCGCCTGCCCGCGCACCTCACCCCCACATTCCGCGTGATCGATGAGCGCGGCCGCACGATCGGCAGCGGCAAGGATCTGATCGAGCTGAAGACGCGGCACAAGGATCGCGCGACGCGCGGCGTCGCGAAGGTCGCGGCCGCCTCGCTGCCGAAGCACGAGCTCGAGCAGACCGGCCTCACCGCCTGGACCTTCGGCGATCTGCCCCGCCACGTTGACTCCGCGTACGCGGGAGGGCGCGCCGGCGGCGGCACGGTGCGGGCCTACCCCGCGATCGCGGATCGCCGCGCCGCTGTCGACCTCGTGCTCGTGGCCGACGAGGCCGAGCAGGCCCGGCTCACCTGGCGCGGCGTCCGCCGCCTGCTTGTGCTCTCGAGCCCCTCCCCGGCGAGCTACGTGCGCGAGCACCTTTCGAACCAGGAGAAGCTGCTGCTCGGCGCGGGGCCGTATCGCACGCTCGACGAGGCCATCGCCGACGTGTCGCTCGCGGTCGCCGACCGCGTGATCCGCCGCCACGCCCCCGACGGCCTCGTCTGGCGCCACGACGACTTCGAGCGGATCGCGAACGATTATTCGCGCGCCCTCATCGACGAGATCTACGGCGGCATCGCGCTGACCGCCCGTGTGCTCGACGGGGCGCGGCTCGCGCGCAAGGCCATCGACGGCGCGAAATCCCTGCAGGTGCTCAGCCAGGTGGCCGATGCCCGCGCTCAGCTCGACGGCCTGGTGCCGCGCGGGTTCGTCTCGGCCACCGGTCTCGAGCGGCTCGAGCGCGTGCCGGTGTACCTCGACGCGATCCGCCATCGCATGGCCGACCTCGGCCGGCACCCGGGCCGCGACCGAGCCTGGCAGAACGAGAGCGACCGCGCGCTCGCGCTGTTCGCCGAGGCCGGCGGATCGATCCCGCTGCCGCCCGACGCCCCCGCGCGCCTGCAGCGCGCCCGCTGGATGCTCGAGGAGCTGCGGATCAGTCTCTTCGCCCAGCAGCTCAAAACCGCGGGGCCGGTCTCCGTGCAGCGCATCCAGAAGGCGCTGGCCGAGTAGTCGGCGCCCCGGCCGCCCGGGCGCCCCGCCGCCCCGCCGGCCCGCCGCGCGTCGCCCAAGACCTACAGCGCCCACTAGACTCCCCTGGTGGGCATTTACAGAGATTTGGGGCGCAATCCGGGCATTTTCCGCGTCCTCATCTCGCAGCTCACGGCACGGTTCCCGTTTGGCATGCTGTCGATCATCATGCTGCTGCACATCCAGCACGCCTTCGGCGACTACACCTCCGCAGGCGTCATCCTCGCCGCCGAGAGCGTCGGCCAGGCGATCTCCGGGCCCCTCACCAGCCGCCTCATGGGCCGGCTCGGCATGCGGCGCGTGCTCGCGGCCACCTCACTCATCTGCGCGGGCCTGCTGACGACCATCGCCTTCGTGCACCTGCCGCTCATGGTCATCACCGCGCTCTCATTCTTCATGGGTCTCACAACCCCGCCCGTCACGCCGGCCGTGCGCACCCTGTACCCCCGGCTCGTGCCGGGCAACCAGATCTCGGCGCTCTTCTCGCTCGACGCGGCCGCGCAAGAGCTCATCTGGGTGCTCGGGCCGGTCGTCGCGGTCTTCGTGTCGTCGCAGTTCGGCACGACCGCGGGGCTCTGCGTCGCCGCCGCGTTCATGATGCTCGGCGGCGCCTGGTTCATCTCGAGCCCGGCATTCGACCAGGTCAGGCTGCCGAAGGCCCGGAGCAACTTCGGGGCCGTGCTCCTCCGGCCCACCGTGCTCCTCACCACCGTGATCGGCTTCTTCTTCGTGGCATCGTTCGCCGCCATCGAAGCCGGCGTGGTGCGCGCCTTCGCGCCCACCGACGGGGGCTCCGCGCACGCCAGCATCGAATCTGGTGTCGTGCTCGCGATCTTCGCCGGCGGATCCCTCATCGGCGGCCTCATCATCGGGCACCGGGCGGTTCGCCCCTGGTCCATCCTGCTGCGCATCCTCATCGTGCTCACGGGTACGCTCGCCTGCCTCATCAGCCTCGACGCCTGGTGGCTCTCGATCGTGCTCTTCATCGGCGGGCTCGGCACTGCGCCGACGTTCGCCGCGATGTCGAGCATCATCGGGGCGACGGTGAAGTTCTCCGAAACCGCCGAGGCGTTCGGGTGGATCGGCACGGGGCAACTGGTCGGGGTGGCCACCGGGTCGGCCCTCGCGGGCATCGCCATCGACGCCATCGGGGCGAACGGGGCGATCCTCGTCTCGGGCGGCCTGCTCGTGATCGCGGCGGTCATCGCCGCGCTTTCCGTGCGGCAGGTACCCGACCTCAAGGGCCGGGACATCGAACCGCCGCCGGAGACCACGACGCTGACGATCCCGCTGCCGTGATCCGACGGCGAGCCGCTTCGCCCGAAAACGACGAAATCCGCATCGATTGCCCGGCTCGGCGTTCCGTTTCTGCCGAAATGCCGCCGAGAATCGCGCCGTATCCTGATGTTTCGCCGCTAGTGCCCAGCCCCGCGGTGTGCGAGACTGGCAGTACCCCGGAAATCCGATTGAGTCACTAAGGAGTGAGTCGTTCATGGCCAATTTCGCCGTCATCAACCCCGCCACGGGTGAAACCCTCGCCGAGTACCCCGACGCCACCGCGGCCGACATCGAGGCGGCCCTCGCCTCGACCCAGAAGACCTACCAGGAGTGGTCGCGCAAGACCACCGTCGCCGAGCGCGCGGCCCTCGCGAAGCGCGTGGCCGAGCTCTTCGTCGAGCGCGCGGCCGAGCTGGGTGCCATCATCAACCGCGAGATGGGCAAGCCGCTCGACCAGTCGATCGGCGAGGCCGAGTTCTCGGGAGCCATCAGCGCCGCGTTCGCCGACAACGCCGAGGAGTGGCTCGCCGATGAGGTGCTCAAGGTCGACGACGGCCTGAAGTCGTTCTTCCGCTTCCAGGGTATCGGCGTCATCCTCGGCATCATGCCGTGGAACTACCCGTACTACCAGGTCGCCCGCTTCGCGGTGCCGAACCTCATCCTCGGCAACACGGTGATCCTGAAGCACGCCGCCCAGTGCCCCGAGTCGGCTCTCGCGCTCGAGAAGATCTTCCTCGATGCCGGGTTCCCCGAGGGCGCCTACGTCAACATCTTCGCCACGCACGAGCAGCTCGGCACGATCATCGCCGATGATCGCGTGCAGGGCGTCTCGCTCACCGGTTCGGAGCGCGC
>JAGQTL010000237.1 GCA_020439035.1 Leucobacter sp.
CTTAGCAGGGTGGTGCACTAGGCCGAACTATGCGACGACTCCCTAGTCCTTCCAGCCTAGCGGATGCCGGAATCCCTTGTGATTGCTGGGAAGTCGGGCGGTCGTGCCCGCCGCACGTCTTGCACTCGTCACACGCCAGAATCGGCCTGAAACGGCATCCTCGGGAGGCTCGGGGTCACTTGGGGGTCACTTGGCGCACATACCTGAGAACGGCGAGATGCCCGGAAGCACGGGCGAGGCAGGGGTATCGGTTCCTTCACCACGCTCCCATTCGCCCGCACCGCCAAGAGACGGATAAGGCGGCTGCGGATCGACCCGTGACTGCAATCGGATAGAATGCTGTCACCGATGCTGGAGGTGGAGCGATGGCAGTCCTGACCGTTCGGAACGTTCCCGACGAGGTACACCGTGCGCTGCGGGTGCGCGCGGCGGAGCACGGCCGCAGCGCGGAGGCCGAGGTGCGCGAGATTCTGAGCGCCGCGCTCGTCCCCTCCCAGCGACTCTTACTCGGCGACGCCCTCGTGTCGCTCGGCCGCGACCTCGCGCTCACCGACGACGACGTGGCCGCGCTAGACGCGGTGCGCGACCAGACCCCGGCGGAGCCGCTGACGCTGCCGTGATCGTCCTGGATACCAACGTCGTCTCCGAGGCGATGCGGCCCGAGCCGAGTCCGGTCGTGGTGGGCTGGCTCAACGCGCAGGCCGCGGACACCCTGTACCTGTCGAGCGTGACGCTCGCGGAGCTGCTGTTCGGTATCGGCGCCCTGCCCGCCGGGGCGAGGAAGGACCGGCTGGCGCGGGCGCTCGACCGGCTGCTGGCGCTGTTCCACGCCCGGGTGCTCCCGTTCGATCAGGAGGCCGCACGGCGCTACGCGGACATGGCCGTGACCGCTCGCGCGGTCGGCCGGCCCCTGCCGACCGCGGACGGCTACCTCGCCGCGACCGCGGCGGCGCACGGCTTCGCGGTCGCCACCCGGAACATCCAGCACTTCGGCGATACCGGCGTCGAGCTGATCGACCCCTGGCAGGGTCGCTGACTCGCGGGGCGGCTGACGTTCGTGACCGACTACTGGAACCACAACACGGCCTTTCATCCGGAAGCGCTCGCAGCCGTACCAACGAGGAACAGCGACGTGCTCGATATCGGGTGCGGGGACGGGCTTCTGCTCCAGAAGCTCGCACCGCGAGCGGGGCGCGTCACCGGCATCGACCCCGATGCGTCCGCAATCTCGCAAGCTCGGAGACGCCTGGCCGATACCCCGAACAGTCGCGCGATCGTGGGCGACTTCCTCACGTCGCCGGAGCTCGATGGTCAGAGCTTCGACCTCATCACCTGTGTAGCCACGCTCCATCACATGCCCCTCGGCTCTGCGCTCGAACGCATGGAGCAAGTGCTGAAACCAGGCGGCCGCCTCTACGTCGTCGGCCTATCCGCGAACAAGAGCACCCAGGACTGGATCATCTCGGGGGCGCTGCTGCTCCCGATCCGGCTGATGAGCAACCTGCGCCGCGAGTCGGGCTACGCGGACATGACGACCGCCCGCCCCAGCGAGTCGCTCACCGAAATCCGGCGCGTCGCCGCCACGGTGCTTCCCGATAGCCGAGTCCGACGACGCTTCTACTACCGCTACACCCTCACCTGGACCAAGCCGGCGCTTCCAGTCTGAACCGCGAAGCCACGCATCCGGTCGCAAGTGGCGAGCACGGGATACCCCTACAGACCGAGCCCGCGATCGGGCGGCGTCCGCCCGTGGTCGCCCGGGCGTCGAGTGAAGTCGTTGAGCTGGGCGGCGCGTGCCTCGCGTGCGGCTTGGGCGCGCTCGGCGGCCTGCCGTTCGGCCTCGGCTCGGGCGGCGAGGTCGCGGACGTACTGGACGGCCTCGGTGACGGGCAGCGCCTCGATCTGTGCGAGGTCGCGCCGGGCCAGCTCCGCCCGAGCGCGCCACCCGCTCGCGCGAGTGATCGCGGCGCTCGGGGTCGCGGAGCCGAGCACCTGCTGGCGCAGGATGGTGGACTCGCGTAGGTGCCGCTCTGCGAGGCGGGTCCGCTCGCGGTGGGCGTGTTCCGCCTCCTGCCGCGTCTCGGTCACTCGCGGGTCGGCGTCGGCCTGATTCCCGGCGACCTTCTCGGCCCACGGCTCCACACCGCTCGCGCCGGCCGGCAGGCTGCCCCAGCATCGCCGCACCGCGTCCTCCGTCGCGCGGTGCGTCTCCACCGCTTCGGTCGCCGCTCGGCCGGCGGCGCGCTTGCGCAGTCGCCCGGCCTGACCGTGCGCGGTCTGCGCCTCCCACATCCGCTCCCGCCCGGTGAGGTAGGCGGTGCCGTCGGCGGTGGCCTGCTCGATCAGCGGGGTCGCGACCTCGGCGCGGACCTCGGCGGCGCGGGCGTCCGCGGCGGCGACGGCCTCCTGCTGCTCGTCGGCCTCGGCACGCTGCTCGACCCGCTGCCGGTCGAGAGCGGTGACGGCCTGCTCCCACTTGGCCGCCTCCCGGTCGGCGCGCTCGATCTGCTCCGTCAGGCGAGCACGCGCGGTGTTCACCACGCGCACCGGCCCATCGGCGACGAGTCCGACGATCGGCTCGCGCGCCGCCTCGGTCGCGGCGACTAGCCCGCGGTCGGCGCGGTCACGCTCGAGCGCGGCCACGAACTGCTCCCGCGCATCGTCCACGTCGGCCGCGACGACGTGGAGCCGGTTCGTCTCCTGCCCGCGGGTCATGCCGACATAGACGCCGGAGGCGTCGAGCGCGTCGGACAGGACCGTATGCGAGGCGGGCACGGTCGCGCCCTGCACCCCGTAGGCGGTGGAGGCGTAGGCGAGGTGCGTGTGCTCGGCCACATACCCGGCCGGCAGCCGCACGGTGCGCTCGCGCCGCCGGCCGGTGCCGTTCTCCTTCGCCCACACCGCCCCGTCCTGCCCGACCGCTTGCACGGTCCAGGTCTGACGGTTCGCCACCTGCACATCCGAGTCGTTCCGTCTCGTCTGGATCACATCGCCGGCCCCAATGCTCAGACCGTCGCTGCCCGTCGCGGTGCGCGCATCGTCGACCACACCCGCCCGCACGCGCTCCTCGCGGATACGCTCGTTCAGCTCGCGCGCCTCGTCGTTCGTCGCGGTCGTGATCGCATCCCCCTCGCGCGCGTTGCGGGCGATCGCCTCCTGCACCGCCTCGGTACTCTCGTGGAGCACCACGAGGCCGAGGGCGTGCAGCCGGTCGAACAGCAGCGCCGGATGCTCACCCCGGCGCATCTGCACCGTGAGGGCCGCGTACTCCGGGGCGGCGAAGCGATGCACGGTCGTCAT